>JAUWLH010000004.1 GCA_030613835.1 Candidatus Bathyarchaeota archaeon
GAGATCGGCAGCATCATGTCTGAGCCCCTAGTGTGGGTGAGGTACAACACGACCCTAACCGAGGTAGCTGAACTGATGGAGACAGAAAAGGTGAGTAAAGTCCCCATATTCGGCAATCTATCCAGCGGCCCGGTCCTGCTCGGCATGTACGTGCATGAGAGGAAGGAACCGGAATCGATAGAAGTCAAGAAAGGCTAGGTCCCGGCGTACTTGAAGCTCGGCGGCAGACCAGGCTGCCCGAAAAGCCAGTAGAAAGCCTCAATGAAAGGGCGCTCTACCAGGCCGTGCTCCGTTATGAACCCATTTATGAACTTTGCAGGTGTCACGTCGAACGCTGGGTTCCTAGCGTTTGTCCCCTCGGCCGCGACGCGGATAGTGGTGGGCTCGCCCTCCTCATTTAGCCCCCACATCTCGGTGACTTCCCTTGGGTCCCTCTCCTCAATCTCTATATCACCGCCGGTCTTTGTCTGGAGGTCTATAGTCATCCCAGGCGCGGCCACCCAGAACGGTATCTTGTTCTCGAAGGCCCCCACCGCCTTCTCGTATGTGCCGATCTTGTTAGCAGTGTCGCCGTTGGCGGCTATCCTGTCGGCACCCACGATGACCATGTCCACCTCACCCCGCTGCATAAAGTACCCTGCGGCGTTATCGGCGATCAGCGCGTAGGGGATTCCCTCCTGCTCCAGCTCCCACGCTGTGATCCTCGCCCCCTGGCCCCTTGGGCGGGTCTCGTTAACCCACACGAAGACGTCCATGCCTTCCCTGTGAGCCTGCCTGATGGGTGCCAACGCTGTCCCCATGCCGATATAGGCAAGCGCCCCGGCGTTACAGTGGGTCAAGATCTTGAAGCCGTCCTTGATAAGCTTGGCACCGGCCTTGGCGATGGCCTCGGTCGCCTTGATATCGTCCTTGAGGATGTACTCGGCCTCCCTGAGTATGCCCTCGACCTTGACCGAGACCTTACCCCACTCCGATGCCTTAAGGCACTTATCCACGGCCTTGAACAGGTTGGCAGCAGTGGGACGGGTATCGCGTAACGTATCCGCGGCCTCGTTGAGGTAAGCCATGAACTCCTCATCGGGCAAGTCAGCGGCCTCAAGGGCCGCCTGGGCCATGCCGAAGCCTGCTGCGCAGCCGATGCTCCCAGCGCCGCGGGTGACCATAACCTTGATGGCCCACGCCGTCTCCTTGTGGTCATTCAAATCAATAATCTCGAAGCTGTGGGGCAGCTTCCTCTGGTCCACCATCTTGACGACGCCTCTCTCGCGCCAGACGGCAAGAACATCTCTCTCTTCCCCATCAACCTTGACCTTCATGGGGAAACTAGGTGACTCACTCACTATTATTGTCTACTTTAGAACCTTGCCGGTCTTTCTGTACCACATGTAAAGGTCAAGCTCACCCGGCTCAAGCCGTAGCTTCTCAGCCACCACGTCAAGCAACTCCTCAATTGCGAGGTACCTCTTCCTCGTCAACCCCTTCTTGCCGTCCTCTTCCAGTAGCTCGAACTCCCTGAGGTTGTTGAGTATATGCCTGTCAATGATTGCCAGGTCGAAGATCCCGATGTTCCTCAGGTAGTGGCTCCCCTCCTTCCAGCCAAGCCCCTTGACGTTCTTCACGAGCCACTTCCTAGCCTCCTTGCTGTCATGGAACCCCTGTATTGTCTCCTTGATTACAGGGGCCAACGTCCTCGTGTTGTAGATGTACTCTGATCGCTTGTTGGGGAACCTGTGGCCAGTCTCAACCAGGACCCTCCTGATAGAGTCCTCCGATCCTTCAAGGAGCACTTTGCCTAGGCAGAGGGCGTCAACGCATTTCTGGCCCATGACGGCGCTCGCGTAGGCCGTGAGGAGGCAATAGACCAGTTCCTCGTACCATTTGTAGGTATCCATCTCGTGGACCTGGCGGAACTCCTCCATCCTGTCCTCCACCATCCGCTTGACCCTTGGGTCCCGTCTGAGCTCGTTTACGCGTTCAACTAATCCGTTGATGCCTTCGAGGTTGTCTAGGTTGAGCTGCATAATCCAGAGAAGACAGGGTACGATTTAAGATACTCTCACCGTCTGCGAGGATGGCTCTATAAGAATGTCATATAAATGTGAGACATTATGAGCCGGCAGCCCAGCCTAGAGCATGAGAATAATATCGTCAGATGTAAAGCGTTGAGGAACATACCCGAGGTAGTTATCGTAGGGTACAAGTTCGACGCAGTTGAGGAGAAACGGGATTTCAACACATACTACTGGGTAGCAAGGCAGCTGATCCAGAACGGACTGGCTGAACTCGTCGATGAGACCCTGTCAACCAATGAGTGGACCCAGATCCACTTCAAGGAGAGGATAAATCCCGCCGGACCACCGGGCCCCCTCGTGGATGATTTCTATGAGAAGGCGTATCAGTCCTTCACATCGGCAAGGGATAGTAACGAGCCCGAGAATCTGCAGAACAGGATGAAGGCTCGTTTCAGGGACATTCTTGAGTCAAGGATCAACAGGATTACAAGGCAGGCCACAGCACAGGCAGATTCACCCACCAGGGTACTACAGCAAAGTGAGACTGCCCTATATACAGACGTTCACCGGATAGTCTCGAAGTGGCGTGACACAATGCTAGAGCTGGGTGAGGAGTAATGGCTAGACAGGAATCCATGGAACAGGCGTTCACTCGGTTCATCGAGGACCACGAGAACGACGAGGGAGAGCTTGTTTACGAGCATGCCATCAGCGAGATGGTGGTCAAGGGCGAAAAGAGCCTGATAATCAACTTCACGGACTTATACGGCTTCGACGCCGAGCTGGCGCGAATGGTACTGGACGACCCTGAGACCCACTCCGCAATTTTCACTTCGGTCGTGAGGAGCAAGCTCAGGACCAGGGACCCGCTTTTCGCTGAGAGCCTTGACTGGGTCAACATCAGATATAGGAACCTCCCTGCAGGTACCCCGTTAAGGAAAATAGGTTCAGCTCACATCAGCCACCTCGTCATGGTCCAAGGAATTATCGTGAGAGCTTCATCAGTCACCCCACTGGTTGTCAGGGCCACATTCAGGTGCTCTGTTTGCGGCGAGTTAAACCACCTTGAGCAAAGCGGCCAGACAATGATGAAACCCAAAAAGTGCATCTCCTGTGATAACAGGAAGGGATTCGAGCTTGTGCCCAGGGAGTCTGTGTTCGTCGACTCACAAAAAGTGACCATACAGGAGAGACCAGAGGACCTCCCACCAGGTCAGCTTCCGCGATCAGTTAACGTGGAGCTAAAGGACGACATCGTTGACATCGCCCGGCCGGGTGACAGGATTACTATCACTGGATTCATAAAGCTACTACCACGGTATGGCAGGGGAGGAGAACTCCGTACCTTCGACCTCAACATCGAAGCCAGTTACTTAGATGTAAGCGGAAGGGACGCCGAGCTTCTCGACCTCTCCCCCGAGGAGGAAGAGGAGATGAGAGCGATAGCGGCAGACCCGTTCGTTCACCAGAATCTACTCAATAGCATTGCGCCCAGCATCTATGGGCACGATTACATCAAGCAAGCCGTCCTCTACCTGCTCCTCGGAGGAGTAAGCAGGGAGCGAGAGGACGTCAGGATCAGGGGAGACATCAACGTGCTCCTCGTAGGAGACCCAGGCACCGCGAAGAGCCAGATGCTCAACTACGCGGCAAGGGTAGCCCCCCGTGGCTTGATGACCACTGGAAGGGGAAGCACGGCAGCGGGACTCACAGCAGCAGTCGTTAAAGAGGGCGGCACGGGAAGCTTTGTCCTTGAGGCAGGGGCTCTAGTCCTCGCGGACAAGGGAGTCTGCTGTATCGACGAGATGGATAAGATGAGGGAGGAGGACAGAGGCGCGATACACCCAGCCATGGAGCAGCAGATCGTGCCCATCGCCAAGGGAGGTATCGTGGCAACCCTGAACGCCCGCTGTAGTATACTGGCAGCGGCGAACCCCACCCTCGGCAGGTACAACCCGTACCAGACCATTGGACAGAACATCACGCTTCCAGTCACCCTACTCAGCAGGTTCGATCTCATATTCGTCCTCAGGGACATACCGGACAACCAGTTGGACACCCAGATCGCGGCGCATATACTCAACCTAGCCAGGGACCAGACCTTATTATCACCGCCGCTTGATATGGTGACTATGAAAAAGTATATCAGTTTCGCAAAGACCATCAACCCGGTCCTGACGCAGGAGGTCATTGATAGGTTCCAGGATTATTACATCAAGATGAGGAACGCCAGTATCGAGGGCGGAGAGGCATCAGCCATATCAATCACGGCGCGTCAACTTGAGGCGCTGATCAGGCTATCAGAGGCCAGGGCGAGGGCGCACCTGAGGGAGACCATTATGATCGAGGACGCCGAGGCAGTCATCAACCTGACCCAGAAGAGCCTTGAGCAGGTGGGCATCGACATGGCGACTGGACAGATAGACATAGATATCCTGTACACGGGCAAGCCCAGGAGCCTACAGAACCAGCTGCAGAAAGTCCTCCAAGTCATCAATGATATGGAGCGCATCAGCGGCTCGGTGAAGGAGAGCGACATGTATGAGACGTTGTCAACCGACTACGGCATCAACAGGAGCGAGGGAGCCAGATTCATTAGCATGCTGATGAGGGATGGCACCATCTATATGCCAAGACCAGGATACTACCGACGCGCCGACTAGTTTCACCCATCCCCCACCTATTTTCATCATCGTTCTACTTTTTATCTGAAAAACCAGACCTTGATGTATGGGCATCCAAGAGTTCCTCCAGCATGACCCAATCCCCTACTTGGAGTCATCGGAGGACCCGTGGGTAAAGTACAACCTCAAGTTGTTACAGGGCAAAGATGGCTCCAAAGAATTCGAGGAGCTCTCAACAGACCCAAGAATACAATTCCTAATAGATGAGTGCATCCGGTGGCCCGACCCACCCATCAAGCGACACAACGACGCAAAACACCCCATCCACAAGATAGAGCTGCTTGCAGACCTAGGACTGGACAAGAGGGACAAGTGGATCAACGCCATCAGCAACCTAATCATGGAGAACAGAACAGAGGACGGCTATTTCGCCTCAAAGGTGGAGATACCTGAGAGATGGGGAGGCAAGGACACATGGACAATGGAGTGGATGCAGTGTGACTCACCTATTCTGCTGTATTCGCTTCAGAGATTCGGAGTAGAGGATGAGTTCACGGACGAGGCATCGAGGACAATGATCTGGAACGCCGAGAACAATGGGTGGAGATGCAGGAGCAGCCTCCCCAAGTTTAGGGGCCCGGGCAGGAAGAACGACCACTGCCCGTACGGCAACCTGATAACATTGAAAGCCCTGAGCCTGGGCAAGTATAGTGGCACCGAGGCCGTCAGGAATGGCATTGACTCGCACATTCTGCACTGGGAGAACAGGTCGGGCAATAAGATTTACATGTTCGGTATAGGCTCCACATTTAAGAAGATCAAGTACCCCAACGTGTGGTTTGATATCCTCCACGTAATCGATGTCCTGAGCAGGTACACATACGCGAGGGAGTACGACGAGTTCTGGGAGATGTGGGACATTATTAAGGGCAAACAGCAGCCAGAGGGAGGCTTCATACCAGAATCGATCTGGAGGACGTGGAGCGAGTGGAATTTCGGTCAGAAGAAGGAGCCCTCGCCTTGGATGACAATGAGGATTGCCCAGATAGCAGACAGGCTGGGATGATCTCTAAACAATAAACGGCTACATCATGCTAAGCAGAATTGAAAAAACCGGCTTTACTCCTAATTAACTAGACACTGGGATGAGAAAGACGAGGTAGATGAAAATGGAGCTCGCTCTTTCTAGGTTGACAACGAAAACACTGCGACGTTGGTGTTCGGTGAGAACAACTTGAAATTCATGAAAAGCGTTTCCTGTTTAACTTGAGAAGTAGATGTCTCGGTTTCTCCTGAGCTACAACATCCTTTTCCACCACAATTCCCACAGTTCATACTGGATTCTATGGCTATGGTGGAATAAAGGTTACGTGCGCGTGTTCCAATAAATGCCATAAGCAACATAGACACCATTATTTTTCGATTATATTGGTTGAGAAGAACCTTGATTTTAGAAGCGACACGGTGACATGGCCCAGCCCAGAGATGAGACAGGCAGCAGCAGAGGCAATGGTAGGAGACATGGGGTACGGGGAGGATCCCTCGGTGAACGAGTTGGAGAGGCTGGCGGCGGAGAAGCTGGGAAAGGAGGCCGCCCTGTTCGTTACAAGCGGGCACCAGGGCAACGCGGTGGCGATACTGGCGCAGACCAAAAAAGGGGACGAGATCATACTAGAGACAAGGAGCCACATCTACAGCATGGAGAAAGGACACTGGGCGGTAATCGGAAGCCTAGTGCCGAGACTCATCAAAGGAGTGGACGGGTTTCTCCCTTCAGAACAAATCAGATCCAATATCCACGGAGGCATCAAGGACAGTTTTAGGACAAGCCTCCTATGCAACGAGAACACGAACCTAGCTGCAGGTGGAACAGCCATCCCCATCAAACAGATGAAGACGATGTATGATACAGGCAAGGAGCTCGGGTTACAGGTTCACACCGACGGCGCGAGGGTGTTCAACGCGGCCACAGCGTTAGGCGTGGACGTGAAGGAGATAGCGAGGCATGCGGACACAGTTCAGTTCTGTCTCAGCAAGGGCCTCGCGGCGCCTGTGGGCTCAATGGTTGTTGGACCCCAGGAGGTCATAGACCACGCAAAGAGTTTCAGGAGGATGTTGGGAGGAAGTATGAGGCAAGCGGGGATAATCGCAGCACCTGGCATCGTCGCGTTGACGAAGATGGTGGACAGGTTGCAGGAGGACCACGACAACGCCGCTTACCTCGGTGAGGGGCTTGAGAAACTTGGTTTCAAGCTGAGTTACCTCGTGAAAACAAACATGGTTTTCGTTGACTTAACAAGTGTTGGATGGGGAAAGGATGAGTGGGTCGATGCCTGCGCCAAGAGCGGCTTCAAGACAGGAGTGAGGAGCCCAGAGAGGGTGAGGCTGGTAACTCACTATGGTATCGAGAGGGAGGACATTAAGAGGCTTCTGGACGATTTATCATCAACCATCTAACCTCGACCCATGTTCACACACCCCTTACCTTCAGTAATAACTGGCAATATTTTTATTGACCCATTTTCAACACCATCTTGTGAGCTACGTCTTCTACTGCACTAACTGTACTGAGAGGGAGAGCCTCCAGAAGGGAGTCTTCGGCAACTCTTACAAGTACTGGAACAAGGTGCGGAAGATCAAGCGGGGGGACCCCGTTTTCTTGATAAACATAAACAAGGGTATCCTCTATGGCCCATTCAGGGCTTCAGGGAAGCCCATGATACACCTAGACCCCTATATATTCATAGAATCAAAACGCAACTACCCCGCCCAGATCGAGGTGGAGTAGGGCAGAGTCATGAAGCTTGACAGGGCTTTCAAGAAGCTAAGGTTCCTGAGGAATGACCTGCCGTGCAGGCTGACGCCCACCGAGACGGTGAAGGTGCTCGTGGAACTTCTAGAAGAGCAGAACAGTAAACTCTAGGTCTGGGCATAACTGGAAACATTTTTAGGGCTAACGGGAGGACATGATTCATTCAGGTAAGTGAAACCATGGGCATACGAGTTGCAATCGCGGGCGTAGGAAACTGCGCGTCAGCCCTCATACAGGGCGTTGAATACTACAAGGACGCTAAACGTGACGAGAAGATCCCAGGCGTCATGCACGTATATTTTGGTGACTACCACATCAGCGATATCGAGTTCGTCGCCGCGTTTGAGGTAAACAAGGAAAAGATCGGCAAGGACCTCAGCGAGGCCATCTGGGCACCACCAAACAACTGCGCCAAGTTCTCGGACGTACCCGAGACGGGTGTCATCGTCCAGGCCGCGCCGATACTCGACGGTGTTGCCCCCCACATGTACGAGAGCTTCCGAGCGGACAAGTCCCTTGAGACCGTTGACATAGCTCAGGTGCTCAGGGACACGAAGGCGGACATGCTTATCAATTACCTTCCAGTCGGCAGCGCCAAGGCAACGGAGATGTACGCCCAGGCGTGCCTAGACGCGGGTTGCGCCTTCCTAAACTGTATCCCGGCGTTCATCGCTAGCGAGCCTGAGTGGGCCCAGAAGTTCGTCGATGCGGGGCTGCCCGTTGCAGGAGACGATATCAAGAGCCAGGTGGGGGCCACGATCCTCCACAGGGTCGTCGCAAGGCTGTTCTACGACAGGGGGGTACTACTGGACTCTACTTACCAGCTCAATATCGGCGGAAACACCGATTTTGAGAACATGACCGTCGAGAACAGACTGCAGACCAAGAGGGTCAGCAAGACCGAGGCAGTCCAGAGCCTCATTTCATACGAGCTCCCCACAAGGATCGGTCCCAGTGATTACGTCCCGTTCCTTGGTGACCACAAGGTTTGTTACATCAGGATCAACAGCCACAGCTTCGGTAACCTGCCCATTACATTCGATGCAAAACTGGTTGTAAATGACAGCCCCAACAGCGCGGGGGTCGTCATCGATGCCGTAAGGGCGGTGAAAATAGCCCTTGACAGGGGTATAAGCGGACCACTGCTGGGTATCAGTAGTTACAGCTTCAAGCACCCGCCCCAGCAGGTAACGGATGATAAGGCTCATCAGTGGGTAGAGGATTATATCGAGGGAAAGGTCGAGCGTTAGAGCCAGAGCTTTAACTCGGCTTCCGCTTCCTTGGGGTTACCCGAGGCGTGGATAAGGTTCTCCACCGCACGGTTTTCCTCCGTGCTTTTAGCGATACTGTCAACGCCAAGGTCGCCGCGTACGGTTCCCTTGTCAGCGGTGCTGGGATCGGTGTAGCCGGTGATCCTTCTGACTTCCTTGATGGCGTCCTCGCCGCCCAGCTTGATGGCCAGAACAGGTCCCCTGCTGAAGTAGCCGCGTAACGCGGTTAGCACCTTTAAGCCGTGGGCCTCCGCGTCCTTGATTGATGGAACTGCTGCCTGGGCCTTCTTTCCTATGCTGAGGGCCATCGTGTCAGGGTAGTGGACGGCGAGCCTCTCCGTGGTCACCTTCTCGTAGAACTTCATGTCGAGGATCTTTAAGCCAGCGTCCTCGTAGTACTTTATGACGGCGCCCGTCTTGTTCCTCTCGAGGGCATCGGGCTTTAGAATAACAAGCGTTTCCTGATACATGGGTGAAACGGTTCACCTGATCCGTTTAAAGGTTTGGCGAATAAAAGGAGAAGAGGTTAGTATCATCTGTTCTTGTCGTACGTGATAAGACGGTAGGGTAGCACCGCAAGATTCTTGATGGAATCAATCGTCAGATCGGCCTGGTTTGCCTTGTAGAACTCCTCATGACCTGCCTCGTATACCTTGGATAGCGGATCCGATTTCATCAGAATATGCATCCTGATAGCACCCGGTCCTAGACGGGTGCTGAAATCACATACGGGGCATACGAATCTGTCGATGATGTCCTCGTCCTCAGCGAGGGAACAGTACTTTCTTAGGTTCTCGGGGATCTGTGTTATCATTTTTCCCCGTTGAATATATGATCAACCCGACCCATATATCCATTATTGGCAATTTATCATAAATCTAATATTTTTAGCTATAATAAAGAAAAATTTAACCCCATCAAAATGGGGCAATCTCAAATGAGAACAGGATTACCTGCGCTGTTTTGTACTCCAGGCCTCGGTCCACTTGAATTTACGTGGATCTCGGCGGAACACTACCGCGCTTTTCAGGCACTTGCTTCCACAGAACCTTAGTACTCTGCCGTCTCGGCGTACAAAGTTCCTGCCAGTGCCAGGTGCGATTTCGGTGCCGCAGAAACTGCATTTATGGACTTGTGGCATCACGATTCACCTAACGAATCTTCCTTGCCTCACGCTCTGTCTCGCGTAAAAGCAGTTTATCATCGATCCTTACTGGACCCTTGATATTCCTCGTGATAATTCGTCCCTTGTCTCTGCCGTCCTCAATCCTGACTCTCACCTGCATGATCTCGCCAGTCAGACCTGTTCTTCCCAGTATCTGAATGACAGTCGCCGGTGTTAGGAGATCAGAATCATGGCTCATTTTACTTCACTAACTCTGCTAGTTTTGTGATGATCTCGGCTACGAGACTCTCTGCTTCGCCGACCTCCTCGATAGAGGCTGCGGCTGAACCAACGGTGATCCCTAGGGCTTCACCGATGCCTGCCTTGGTTGGAACGTACACGATAGGTGCTTTACGCTCCTCACACAGCAGTGGAAGGTGTGCCACGATCTCTGGTGGCTGAACGTCCTCTGCTACGAGGACTAGCTTGGCCTTGCCCCTCTCGATGGACTTTGTGGCCTCGTTGGTTCCTTTTCTGATCTTTCCTGACTCGGTTGCGATTTTTAGTGCTTCGTAAGCCGCTTCCGCGACTTCCTTCGGTACTTCGAACCTTACATAGAAAGGCTTCGAAGGATCTACATCTCCGGACATTTCATTTCCCTCAGTAGGTGTTATAGCCTTACCATTTCGTTGTTTATTAAAGATTCCGCTGATTAACAGGAATGTACAAAATCACAGATTTATAAAACGGAGACGGCCTACCCAGCCTTGAATTGGCTGTACTTCTTGAATGCGTCCACTTCAATTAACCCTACTTGTGGGTGTAAAAAGCCTGGAAAGGCTTGCTTGACTCGACGCGACAGTAGCCGTATCGCTCAAACTGGAATATCTCATCGTGTTTCAGCTGGTGCACTGATGCCTCGGCCAGCCCCTTCGCCACCGATGCGTCGGGCATTACCACTTCGGCATCCACTACCCCTGTCATCGGGAGCCAGTTTATGAAAGGAGCTTTCTCCTCGCGGGCGATCTGGTAGGCCATCGAGTGTAACTCGGAGGTCACCTCATCACCCTTCCCTGTGACGCGGATGTTAGCGACACCCATGAGCCTCACGAGGCAGCCCTCGCTGACCTTCTCGCTGTCATTTTTTGCCATCCACAGTTCAACAACTCCGTCATCGGGAGCCAGATCATAGTCTCTCGTACCCCTCTTGGGGTAATCGGGGTGGACTGGGAGCCTTACCTTGATCTCATCCTTCACTCCGTTGATTATCAGCTTAACAGGATCCCGTATGAAGCTGTACCTATTGCTCGTCGGCTCGATGATCTTTCTGTTTGTAGAGGCAAAATTGTCCCAGCTGATTGACACGTTGACCGGCTTCGGTCCGATGTGGAGCATCGTCGTCCTAATGGTCTCGGGCTGGATGCCCCGTTTTCTCAGCGCCATCAATGATCCGAGTCTTGGGTCGTCCCATCCGTTGTATTTGCCTTCCTCGATTCCCACACGCATCTTGGACTTGCTGAGGATACCCACCTCAAGTCCCAGCCTACCCACGTTGATAACCTCGGGGTACTGCCATCCCAGGTGCTTTTGCAGCCACCTCTGTCGGATGGTGTTCACGTCGTGCTCCTTCCCCCTGATGATATGCGAGACACCCAAAAGGTGGTCGTCAAGGCCGCAGCTGAAGTTGTAAAGTGGCCATACACGGTACTTTGTGCCCTGCCTTGGGTGAACCGCTGTGCTGATTCTCAGCGCGGGCCAGTCCCTCACGGCGGGGTTGGGGTCCTGCAGGTTCGTCTTGATCCTGACAACCGCCTCTCCCTTCTTGTACGAGCCGTCAAGCATCATGTTCCAGCGTTTGAGATGCTCCTCGGGGGGCAGCTCCCTGCATGAGCATGCCTGCTTGGCCATGTAGAGCTCCCTGAACTCAGCCACATCGCAGACGCATACGTAAGCGTTGCCCTCTGCGAGGACCTTCTCGGCGTACTCGTAGTAGATCTCAATCCTATCTGACTGGATGTACTTCTCGTCCACCTTCACGCCCAGCCACTCCAAGTCCTCCAATATCTTGTCGTACATCTCGATGATGGGAGGCTTAACCTCGGCACTGGTGTCCTCATACCTGAGTATGAAATGACCGTCGTACATCTTTGCGTACTCGTCGCAGAAGATGATGGGCTCGGCCGATCCTAGGTGCAGCGCCCCATCCGGGTTGGGAGCGAACCTGGTCTTGATCATAGGCCACTTGTCAACATTCTCTAGCGGCGGCAGGGTCTTGGGGACCTCCTCCACCTTGACCCTCTCCAGGAGCTCCGGGTAGTTCTTTTCCACGTACTCCTGCTGCTGTTCCTGTGTCCATGCGTTTACCTCACCGATGGTCTTGTTGATGAGTGGTATGACCTCTTTTACCCTAGGCTTCAACTCTGTATACTCGGCCAGAATCTTCCCTATGACTGAGCCTGGCTGCGCCTTCCCATCATGCTGGGAGGCGTTGTGCGCTGCGAACTTTTTAGCCGCCGCAATGATATCATCGTTAGACATGGACACTGTTAGTCTCGATGAATAGAATGGGAATGTCTATTATTCCTTTCTAATACTCGCGCTGGACAAAATAATTAACCAGATCAATGAGGTCCTGCTTGGAAGGCCCGTCAGGGATTACCTTGATGCTCTCAAAGGCGCGTGCAGTGTACTTTTCGGCCTCATCTTTTGCGTACTGGATGGAACCAATCTCACCAAGGGTCTTGACAACGGCATCGATGTCCTCCTTCGAGGCACCCTTGACACCCACTGCCCTCTTGAGAACGATCATCTGCTCTTCGTTGGCGTTTGCCAGGGCGTGAATCATGATCAGGGTCTTCTTTCCTTCCCGGATATCGCTTCCAACAGACTTGCCTAGTGTCGCCTCATCCGCCGTGATACCCAAGATATCGTCAACGATCTGGAACGCCAGCCCAGCGTCCCACGCGAATCTGCCTAGGGCGGTTATCTGAGCCTTCGATGCCCCTCCCGCAAGGGCTCCCACCTCTGCGCACGCCATGAATAGTGCGCTGGTCTTCCCGCCGATCATGTCAAGATAGTCCCTCTCCGTTACATCCATAGCTATTGGGAGGCTAATGTCCAAAGCCTGACCCTCACATAGAAGGATGATAGCGTCCGTCATCTTTCCCAGGGCAGCAATGACCTCATCAGAGCTCATATGCGCGGGCGCGTGGTCCAACACCGACTGATAGACCTTGGCGAAAAGAAGATCCCCCGCGAGGATAGCCATGGGCTCGCCGTATTTCTTGTGAACAGTGGGCTTTCCCCTGCGCAGCTCGTCGTTGTCCATGACATCATCGTGCACCAGTGTGAAGTTGTGAAGAATCTCAAGGCTCGCGGCGAATGGGACGGCGTGCTTTGCAAGCCCACCAACTGCCTCACATGACTTTATAGTGAGGTATGGCCTCAGCCTCTTTCCACCTGCGGAGATGAGGTACCTACTGGCATGGTAGAGATTCTCTGGAGTCCTTGACATTAGTATGCTTTCGATGAACTCGTCCACTGGCTCGGCGTTTTTCACCAGTTTCTGTTTGATATCGTCTCCGCGGGACATTGTCGATGCATAGACCGAAGAGAGCGAACTTAAATTGTTCTATGTCCGGGTGACGTACTCATCGACATCAAAACCCCTACGATTGAGCCACTCGGCGGTCCTGCCCAGTATCACCACTGGCACCATCCTAAGCTCCTCGACGTTCTTGGCGCCCACCAGGAACATGACCACCTTGATCTCCCTGATGATATGGTCAACGTGCTCAGACAGAGCCTCCCTACCCTCAACCGCCTTCTCAAGGAAAGGCTTCGCCATGCCTCCCAGGTTGGCACCCAAGGCTAGGGATTTGGCTACCTCGACCCCGGTCCTCAACCCTCCGCTGGCAATGATCTCAAGGGTTGTCTTGTTTGATGTTTCAACGACGCTTACAGCAGTGGGAATCCCCCAGTTCCATAGGGCCTGTCCAAGATACTCCATGTCCTTCTTGCCCACCTCTTTGGCGATGTGGTACTCGACGGCCGACCATGACGTCCCACCGACGCCGCTGATCTCAAGCCCTGATGCCCCTACTTCCTGCATCTTCACGGCGTCCTCCCAGGCGATCCCCGCCCCTGTCTCCTTCATGATTAGAGGAACCGAGATATCGTTGGATAGTTCTTTGATTTTCGCGTAAACCCCCCTGTACTTCGTGTCACCATCCACTTGCACTGCCTCCTGGAGGGGGTTCATGTGTAGCGCTAGCGCATCTGCCTCGATCATGTCAATGCACATCTGGGCCTCTGTAGCCCCCCACCCTAGACTGAGCTGGGGGGTGCCGACATTGGCCATGACGAAAGTGGTTGGGGCTTTCACCCTGACGATACTGAAGGAAGGAACAGTCTCAGGCTGGGCCACGGCTATCCTCTGGCTGCCAACGCTGATCCCTATCTGCTTTTCCTCGGCGACCTCCGCGAGAACCGCGTTGATATCCTTGGCCTCCTCTGTGCCACCCGTGATGGCGCTGATCACGAGTGGGGCGGTTAGCTTGTTACCCAGAAAACTAGTCTCAAGTGAAACCTCATCAAGATCGATCTCGGGGAGCGCCCTGTGGATTAAGTGAACGTCCTTGAACCCTGTAGAAATATCGGCTTCAACCTCTTTCTCCAGGCTGACACGTATGTGGCGAAGCTTCCTCTTCACTATCCCTCTCATGACACTATAGTGTCAGGATGGTGCCAATTACCTTTTCCCCTCTGAGGGCCGCTTTGACGCGCTCTGGCTCAAAAGCGTTGACCATTATGACCTTGACCCCACCCTTTACCGCCTCGGTGGCCTCCGAAAGTTTAGCACGCATGCCGCCAGTAACATCGGTGTGGGTTGTATCCCCAACGTTTGCCTCGATGTTTCCGATTGAAAATGTCTCGATAAGCTTTGCATCAGGGTTCAGTTTGGGGTCGTCGGTGAAAATACCGTCTACATCTAAGCCGAAGATAACCCTGTTCGCCCCCAGATCGTTTGACAGCTTGATTATCAGCTGATCACCTGAAAGAATGGCAAAGGTTTGCTCAGAATCCAGCACTGCGTCACCGTATAGCACGGGTACCATCCCAAGATCTATGTATTCTTTGATCAGCCCGGTATTCAGTTCTTTGAGCCTCTTGCCGATTGTGTGTAGCATCGAGGAAGGGCTGAAGGCGAAAGCCGGGATGCCCGCCTTTAACAGGATATCGACGATGACCCCGTTTAGCTTGACCATGGCCTGGTGGGTCTCGCTGAACCCAAAGATCTGGCTCTCATCGACCCTGCCGTCGGCTATCCTGTGCTTCTTTGCAACTGGGTGTCCGAAGCTGCCTCCGCCGTGAACTATGATAAGCGGGTACGAGTCGGCCTCCGCTATCTCCTTGGCTAGACGTTTGATGTTCTCGGTGTGTGCGGACATGTACTCATCCTTGTGTGTGACCACGCTTCCGCCTAGCTTAAGAATCAGCAATCTCGTCATCCTCTATCCACCTGCTTTTGACGCCCTGATCTGTGAGGGAGACCCGGTAGGCATCGCTCTTGCGCCTGCGGATGGCCCTTTCGATATCGGACATGTACACCTCCTCGGAGAGAGCGATCATGCAGCCGCCCCCGCCCGCCCCTGTGAGTTTCGCGCCCAGCGCGCCATTCTTGCGCGCCGTGTGGCAGAGTATCTCAAGTTTCATCGTTGATACCCCTATTCCCGAGAGTAGCCCATGATTAAGATCCATAAGGTCCCCCATCCTAGATAGGTCGATCTTCAATAAGGCGTCCAAACCCTCTCGGGCAACATTACCCATCGCGTCGATGAAATTGTCCATTATAGCGGGGTTCCGCTCCTTGAGAGCAGCGACGTTCTCGACCATTCGTTTAGTGGACCTCTTCTTTCTGGTGTTCCCGATGATAAACGGGATCTCCTTGGTGAGCTTGTGGTGCTTAAAGCCTACATCCCTCTCGTAGCTCATCACCCCGCCGAACGTAGATACGTTATTGTCCACCCCGCTTGGCTTGCCGTGGATGATGGTCTCGCCCTCAAAAGCCACGTTGCTGATCTCCTCTTTCTTCAAGCCACCCTCGTGGAGTTTCTCTACCGCGCTAACGGTTGCGACGCATATGGCAGCGGAGCTTCCGAGCCCCACGGCTATGGGGATCATGCTGCGGACCTTGAGGTTCACACCCCCCTCCACCCCGAGGTACTCCATGGTCTTCTTGGCGGAGACATTCAACGCCGCGAGGTTCCTTCCCCTCCAGGCATTACCCCTCACAGCATGGTATACGTTGTCCTCAAAGTACCCGCTGAAGCCCAGGTTGTCGGCATCAATGAATATCTTTTTGTCGGTTCTCTTCTTGGCGTACACATTGGCCCTGCGGTCAATGGCCAGAACCACCGCGGGTCCACGGTAAACGACGCTATGCTCTCCATATAGAATCATCTTCCCGGGCGCTGTGGCTTCCACTAGCATTATTTCTCGTTCCTTGTAATCTTGGCGGACGCGTAACCGACAACTGATCGGTTATCGCCGATTATATCGCCGCTCGTGTAGTAAGAAAGTATCTCCGCGGATTTAGCTCCTCCGAGCTTTGAGGCTACCAATGTAGCAGATACGGGGCCGTAACCACAGGTGGATATACGCTCCCTTTTTACTGAATCCTGTAGCATGATCTCGTCCATGGCCTCGATGGCATCGAGCACGAACTTGTCCTTCCTGTTGGACTCCTTCATGGATTCCATGTGGTTCAGGTCTGACGAGGCAATGATTATCACTGATTCACCCACGATGGACTCGTGTATCGCCAGTCCGAGGTCCCTGCTTGTTACAAGGTCCTGGTAGCCCATGCATATCGGCACTAGTTTGAACTCCGGGTAGATGAATTGAAGGAACGGCAGCTGCACCTCGATGCTGTGCTCCCTGATGAAGGCAGTGTCATCGAACTCGGCTATTCTTGATTTTTTTACGATCCTCTCTGCAAGTTCGGTGTCCAGCGGCACTAGTCCTAGCGGCGTCTCCCAGAACCCCTCGCCCATTACGGAAATTGGTGTCCCTCGACCGGTGTGATTAGGGCCAATGACGATCACCGTCTCGGGCTTGTCTTGCTCGGCGATGGAGAGATAGGCGTGAGCCGCTGACGCACCGGAGTAAACGAAACCAGCGTGCGGGACAATGATGGCGGAGATATCTGAATCTCTTTCTCTCTCGGGAAGCCTTCCAGGGCCCAATTTGTGCATAAAGGAGTCAATAATTTGCTGTCTTAAAGAATTGGGTTTGGCGTCATAAAAGGCGCCTGCAACTGCGGGTCGCCTGATGGCCAATATGTCTCACCTACAGGGTTGTCTCGAAGTCCTCGATGCTGGCGCCGAACTCTCCACTTAAGGGGAGTTGACCCGTCTCTCTGAGGATCTCCCTGGCCAGTAGCCAGTAGACTATTGCGAGGCTTCGCCTGCCCTTGTTGTTGACCGGGATGACCAGGTCAACGTTCGTGAGGCTGTTATCGGTGCTGCACAGCGCGATTACCGGGACGCCTATGAGACCCGCCTCCTCGACGATCTGCTGGTCAGCCAAGCTATCAGTGACGATGACGGCCTGTGGCTCAAAGAACTCGGCATAATCCGGGTTTGTGAACGTGCCGCTCGTGAACCTGCCCGTGTAGGATTTGCATCCAACGGTATCGCTGAACTTTTCCACAGGATTCCTTCCATACCTCTTGCTGCTTGCCACGCATACCTTGTTGAGGTCAAGCCTTGAGAGGAACTTGGCGACGACCTTTACCCTTTCATTCATTTGCTCCATGTCGAGGACGAACAGTCCGTCAGGGCGTACCTTATAGATGAAGGGCTCCATGTCTTTTGTCTTGATGCGAGTTCCGATGTGGACACCCGCGCTGAGTAAGATTTCCTGGGGTAGCAGTAGATTGTCGTTTACTTCAGTTTCCATAACGATTATTTGCCTCCTCGTAGATCGGGGGTTTCCCTGTCTTTGTAGAACTTGAGTACATCATCTAGGATCTCAACGTGGGATAAGAGCATCCTGCGGCAACAGTACCTTGTGACACCTTGGTCATCCAGTACGTCTGAGGCGTTTTCCCCTGCCTCAACCCGCCTATTAAAGTCCTCCCACTTGTCGCCAACGACCTTTCCACATGAGAAGCACCGAACTGGGATTATCATTTTGTTTTATCGCCTATTTTTGCACATAGCCTAGGCTTGTGCGTTCTACCACCTCAAGAAAAGGTTCCTTAATAAAAACGCTTCTCCTTTGAGGTATCCTGGGGCCAAATATAGCCCTTTGTTCACTGTTTATAGCATCTGAGCACGGATTTGAAGTAGGGGTCTGCCCCTAGCTCATGGGAGACCATCTTCACTGCCTCCTTCATTGTTTTTCCACCGGCAGAGTACCTCAGAATTCTCGCGAACATTAAATCGGTGTACTCTAGGGATACGGGGCTATCCCAGCTCAAATAGAAGCTTGCGCTTTTCTCTAGGAATATATCGGCAAGCTTCCCTGACTGGGCGGCATCACAGCCCATGACGAGGACCTCGACGCCATCTATTCCGGATAGGTATCTCTCAAAGAAGGAGCTTCCCACCGCGAAGAGGCACTCGCCCTCTGGACTTGTCCTCGCCCTGTGGACCTCGTCAGTCATCTACTCTACATGGTATCAGGTGTTATCGTACCTTTCCTCCGTGAAGACCCGGACCGCGTCGTCCTTGATACTGCTATGGACCCGCAGGATTAGGACATCTGCACCATCCAGCCTTTTCAACCACTCAACAGTCACATCATTTCCAATAACATGGGTTACTGAGTAGCCCTTTTCATCCAAGACCTCAACGACGGAAGGAATAATCGAAGTCCTGGAAGATGGGGTCAATCACGAGCACCTTGATGCCAGCCGGACGATCAGGTAGGACCACCGCTAGAACGAGAAAGACGAAAGATACGAGGACAAGTTTCCTGAGATGACGCATCAGTCAGTTTAACATAGTTAAACGGTTTAGGTTGCTGTTATCGAAACGGCACGGTCCCGGTAATCGCTATATCTTCGATCTCAGGGCCTTGATGGTTCCCGAAACACGCTTGATATCCACCCGTACATTGGCCCCGCCTATCTCATTCATGTGAGCCATAGTAGCCCTCATCTCGTTGAGCTTATTATGATTTACCCTGACAATGGCGGCCTGGTTTCCGTCGTTCCACTCTATGACCCGCATGTTCATCGCCGTGGCGCCAGTGACCCCGTATAGGAAATGTATCTTCTCATCAAGGGTTGAGCGGAAAAGGGACTCTGCAATGCTCTCCTCGGATTCAACCTCTGCGTAGATGTATCTGCGACGGACATCCCTGACTGGCATGCTCTGAATAAGGGGTGCAGGTTGAAAAAACTAGTGATTGACCCTTATGAGCTTCCCCGAGGCGTCCATACGGCTGATACCGAACTCCTTGCGTACCTCCACAAGCATCTCGGTGTTGAACACGGGTCCGTCCTTGCAGACGCGGTAAGGCCCTATGAGGCAATTGCCACATAGCCCAACAGCGCATTTGACGTGACGCTCAAGGCTTGCCTGGATGGGGATTCCCCTCCTCTCAGTCTCCTGGAAGACCTTGGCCATCATCAGCTCGGGCCCGCAGGTGTAGACATGGTCGAATTCGTTCTCGTCCATCAATAGCGCGGCGTATCCTGACGCGTAACCGTTGAAACCAAGAGACCCGTCATCTGTGGATACCACTAACTTTTCTCCCAGGAGTTCGAGCAGCTCGTCCTCAAACAGGAGCTGATCCGCGCTCCTTCCTCCGAGTATGAAAGTGGGTTTGACGTTCTTCTCCAAGAATGCTTCAACGAGAGGCAGCAGGCTCGCCGCCCCAGACCCTCCGGCTACGATGAGCGGGTTCTGTCCGTTCAGCTCATAGGAGTTCCCGTATGGCCCCCTGATGCCTACTCTGTCCCCTGGCTGCATCGCGTCCAGTGTCTCAGAGGTAATCCCCACGTTTCGCACCGTGATACTTGAAAGCCCATCTTTGTCGATTCCAGAGATGGACATGGGAACTTCATCATCCCCTAGAACCCATACCATGATGTACTGGCCGGGCTTGCCCTCCCTGACTGACTCATCCTCGAAGTAGAGGGTGGTGATATCAATGGCCTCGCGGTTTATCTTCCTGATCTCGACTGTCCTAATCCTGTCATTCCTGTGCAAGTCCAACCATCTCCTTGACCTCATTGAACCCGTTCTTCGCCATGTAACTGGCTATCCCGTCGTTGATTTCATTGTAAACCCCTAACCCGTGGGTCATGACCGCGGTCCCGACCTCCAGCGCAGTCGCCCCCGCGAGTATGAACTCGACGGCATCCTCGCCAGTGGTTATACCACCGCAACCGATTACCGGGATATCGACGGCCTGGACAACGTCCCACACGCTCCTCAGCGCGATGGGTTTCATGGCTGGACCGCTGAGTCCGCCAGTTACGTTTGACAGGATCGGTCTCCTCATGTTCACGTCAATCGCTATCGCCTTCACGGTATTGACCGCGGTGATAGCGTCAGCGCCACCCCACTCCGCTGCCTTGGCAATGATCTTGATGTTGGTGACACTTGGGCTGAGCTTGACGAACACTGGTAGCTTGGTCTCGTCCTTGACCGCCGCCGTGCCCTTCTCTATGTTGGTCGCGTCCGCTGCTAGCATACCAAGTTCCTTGGCCACATTGGGGCAGCTTGCGTTGAGCTCCAGCGCGTCGGCGCCAGCCCGTGAAAGGGTATAGGCGACCTCAGCGAACTCCTGCACGCTCCCACCGAAAAAGCTCGCAATCACTGGCACTCCATTCTCCTTGAGCGTCTTGATCTCATCAACGAAGTACTCCGCGCCTGGGTTTGGAAGCCCCATAGCGTTGAGTCCACCACATGCTACCCTGACGAAAGTAGGGTTCGGGTGTCCCTTGCGAGGCACAGGTCCGAGGCTCTTGGTGACGACCGCCCCAGCGCCTGAATCATATATCCGCTTAAGAATCGCGGGACTCATGCCCAGTACGCCTGCTGCGTTCATGAGAGGGTTGCGAAGCTTCAGTCCCGAAAACTCAACGGCTAAGCTTAATTCAGACAACTCTCTCCTACGTACTTAACAATCCCATTGATAAAGGTTCGGAGAATACACTGATGACACTATATCTTGTCGAGACTATCATAGGAGCCTTCGCCGTGGACGATGATAACGCGGTCAAGGCGCAGCAGATCTACCCCGTGGACCCCCAAATCATCGCCAAGATACTTGGACGCGTGAGGGAGGGAAAAGCCCAGGCCCTGAAGGAACTGTTCTCGAATATCGGAGAAGACGAGAAAGTGGTTTCGTCTAATCAGAAACTGGTAGACTCTTTGAAAGACTCGATGGATATCGAGCACGGTGAGTACATCGAGATATCTAACAGATTCAAGGAAAAAGTACCGGAACTGGCCGTGGAAAACCAAGTCGTATCTTCTGTGGAGGAGTTTTACGTGCTCAACCACGAGGTATCGAGAAAGTTCACCCACAGCGATCTCCACGAGGCCCTATCGGACAGAGAGGTGTGGCTCATTCCAGCGGTCCAGCTTCTAAGCGAGCTGGACACAGTCCTGAACAGCCTTTCGGGGAGGATGAGGGAGTGGTACGGTGTCCATTTCCCGGAGATGGGGAGGAGGGTGAGAGACCACGAGGAGTACGCTAGGATCATCACGAAGCTGGGAGACAGGGTTAACATTTCCACTGATGGCCTGATGAAGCTGACGCTAAAGAAGAAGGACGCTGTGAGGATCGAGGAGGCGGCAGGAGAGTCAATGGGAGCCAATTTCGATGAGTATGATATCAGCACTATCCAGAGCTTCGCGGATAGCACGCTTAGTATGTACAAGTTCAGGGAGGAGCTGTCAGAGTACATCTCGACTGTGACACAGGAAATTGCTCCAAACGTCTCAAGGCTAGCAGGCCCCATCCTGGCCGCCAAGCTCATCGACAAGGCGGGAGGGATGAAACGCCTAGCCATGGTTCCAGCGAGTACCATTCAGGTCATGGGGGCCGAGAAGGCCCTGTTCAGATCCAAGAAAACCAATGCTAGGCCGCCCAAGCATGGATTGCTATACCAGCACCCATACGTCCACGCCGTGCCGAGGGAAAAACGGGGAAGGCGGGCAAGGAGCCTGGCTGCAAAAATCGCCATAGCAGCTAGGGCTGACCAATTTAGCGGTAATTATATCGCAGAGGAACTGGCCGCTCAGTTGAAGGATTTCTAGCTTGGCTAGCTAAGCTTTATATGGATCGTCGAGACGTTTCTCAGATCGTTCTCAGTACCCATCCTCTCGGTCCCTATCAATATATCGACGACACACATGTCAGTGACGAAGCTTCTCTTGCATACCTCGATGACATCGACAGCGCTGCTGATGGCCCTTCCTCGGGTCATGACATTGACCTTGGGGTCCTTCTGGAGGGAGGCCACTAGGGCCACCACGTAGTTCAGTATTGGCTTTGATCCGATATAGACATTTTCAGACATATTGTTCAATGATGGACTCGGAGAGCCTGACACTTAAGTTATACTGTAATTTGT
>JAUWLH010000288.1 GCA_030613835.1 Candidatus Bathyarchaeota archaeon
CACTTTTTTTAAAGATTTCATAAATAGTTATAGCATCGACATCAATATGTGTGACTTAATACTCGATTAGTTTTATTTTACATTTCACGTGCATATTAAGAAAAGATAAAAGATCAATATTTATGAACTTGATGTTAGAGGAAAGGAATGTATTTTCTCCAGCCCTTTTTCTTCTTGGCATCAATATCAGGGTCCTTATTCTTTCCATCATTGCTGCCTGGGTTGAGGCCCTTTGAGGCGATCTCCTCAAGCCGCACTATCAGCTTCTCTACGTTCTTGTCCTCCTGAAATAGCTTGAGCACTTTCTGGCTTCTGATTGCGGCGTTGTCGCCGAATAGGGGCATCAGGGGCGAAAAGAAAACAGTGCCCATGCTGGTTCCGATTCTGCTCATTGGCTTGTAGCTTTCAAGGAAGAAGATTGCAGCAGTCTCCATACCATACTTGTAGAACTCTCTGGCTGTCCACTCGATGATCTCGTCTTCTTCCTCTGGCGTTAACTCTTCGTCCCAAAACATGTGGCTCACAGGGTCCTATGTTGGTTAGTTCAAAGGGAATTTAAGAACTTGTCTCGACCCCACGATTTTTCAGCCTTGCCTTTGTCTCCATGTAGCTTCCCAAGATACTCCCGGCGAAGTAGCATACCCCTAGAATGACTGCAAAGCCAATGCCAGGCTCGCTGTTCATTGTGCTGATTATTAACAGCCCCATAATAGTGCTGTACCCAGCGGTCTTCAAGCCGGCTTTCAGGTACTTCCCCTTGGCCCTCTTGGTTACCTGCCTGGACGCGAGGTACCCTGCGAGGATGTAGATAACGTAACTTGCGTCAACTAGGACTCGCGGCGGTAGCTGGCTGACGTACTGCCTGAAAACACTCAACGCCTGCATCCAGACGAACACGATGCCGTTGGCCATCATCGCGCCGGCCATGAAATCGTTCTCGGACTGTGCCACCGGTTCAGTGGTTTCAGGAGCCTCGGTGACCTCCTCTTCCTCATCCGGCTGGACTTGGTTTTCTTCCTCTACGTCCATTTCCTAATCAATACCTTTGCAGCTCTTAGGTTTATTCGTCTAGCTTAACTACTGGAAAACCTTCCTTCAATGTATGAGCTCAAATAATGTTCAGTCCCCAGAGGATTTCCTCGGTTATAAAGTGGGGACCGATAGGAAGATAGCCGATTGGCCTGAGATCGTTGAGTATTTTACAAAACTGGGTGGAGCCTCTCCCAGGGTTGTCGTTGAGGACTTAGGGGAGACCACCGAGGGCAACCCTTTCATCTTGGCGACTATCACATCGGAGGAAAACCACGCCAAGATCGATGAGCTGAGGGAGATACAGCTCAAGCTCAGTGACCCCACTGATCTGAGCGAGGAGGACGCGTCCCGGCTGATCGAGATGGGTAAGACCGTTGTCCTGATTACGTGCAGCATCCACAGCACGGAGATTGGGGGCAGCCAGATGAGCATGGAGTTGGCACATATGTTAGCCTCTGACGACGGCGAGGAAGTCAGGGAGATACTTGAGAACACGGTTTTCCTACTTGTCCCCTCCCTAAACCCCGACGGGAACAGGCTTGTGGTGGAGTGGTACGAGAGGTACCTTGACACAGAGTACGAGGGAAGCAACCCTCCGTATGTCTACCACAAGTACGCGGGTCACGACAACAACAGGGACTGGTACATGTTCACGCTGAAGGAGACCCAGCTCGCCATCAGCAAAGTTCACAACGTCTGGCACCCCCAGATAGTGTACGATATACACCAGATGGGTAGGTACGGGCCTAGGTTCTACGTCCCGCCGTTCACTGATCCCTATGAGCCAAACATCGATCCCGTCCTCACGAGTGGGGTCAACTTCATGGGATCAAGCATGGCCGATGCGCTTGTCAGGGAGGGAAAGGGGGGCGTATCGACACACTGGGTCTTCGATGCATGGACCCCGGCCAGGGCATATCAGCACTACCACGGAGGAATCAGGATACTCTCCGAGGCGGCTTCCGTCAAGATAGCCACCCCCATCGAGATCGACAAGGATGAGCTGTCCGATGCCAGGGGCTTTAAGCCGCATGATGCCAGATGGAACCACCCCATGCCATGGAAGGGTGGGAAATGGACACTCAGGGACATCGTGGACTATGAGTACACAGCGGCCTTCGCATGCCTCCAGACGGCGGCAAAGTTCAGGAGAAGATGGCTACGGGGTACATACGAGATGGGAAAGAGGGCCCTCGACCCCAAGGATGGCCCATACGCGTTCATCATCCCGGATGGTCAGAGGGACCCTGGGGCGGTGAGCGAGCTGATCTGGGTTCTCAGGATGGGGGACATAAAGGTCGATAAGGCCGTTGAGCCCTTGACAGCTGACGGAGTCGAGTACCCCACGGGAAGCTACGTTGTGAGGTTCGCCCAGCCATACGGTGGGTTTGCCAAGACCCTACTGGAGTACCAAGTCTACCCTGACCTCAGAGACAGCCCGGATGAGGCCCCGGTGGTGCCCTACGATGTCACTGGGCATACGCTGAGCCTCCAGCTGGGGGTG
>JAUWLH010000238.1 GCA_030613835.1 Candidatus Bathyarchaeota archaeon
ATGAGCTAGCGGAGATGAGGGTTATTCACCGTCATCATGGTGTGGTGATGACGAATGCCCGTTAGAAGGTCCCGCGACCCCAGCACAGCTCATTTGGAGAGCCAGTACGTGGTTTAATGCCACGTTAGGGTTCTTGGCAACATCTATATCGGGGGAAATATGAACAAGCCCTATGCATGAATGGGCACTGGCGGAGGGTGTAATCACAACGGCGCAGAAGTTCGCAGAGGAGAACGACCTCACCAAGGTTACAGAGGTAATCATAATGATAGGGGAGCTCCAGCAAATAGATCATGACGTACTAGAGTTCACCTTCGAGCAACTAAAGACGGAGCTTTTCAAGGACGCAAAGTTCATACTCAAGACACAGCCCGCCATGTTCAAGTGTCGCGCATGCGGCAACGAGTGGAGCTTCGAGGCACAAGGCCTGACAGAGGACATATCGGAGGCAATCCACTTTGTCCCCGAGATGGCCCACGTCTACATCAAGTGCACCGAATGCGAGAGCCCGGACTTTGAGGTATCCCAGGGCAGGGGAGTCTGGCTGGCGACAATCAAGGGAGTCAAGGAAGATGAGTGACCCCCGACTCGCGGTGATAGAGCGCAGGTTTGATAAGGTGGGAAAGGTCATCGCGGTCAGCAGCGGCAAGGGAGGGGTGGGCAAGAGCATGGTGGCCACGAGCCTAGCACTGAACCTACGGGATCAGGGATACAAGGTCGGTCTACTTGACCTGGACTTCACAAGCCCAGCCACACACGTTATACTCGGTGTCGAGGGGCTGTACCCCGAGGAAGAGTACGGGATCATCCCGCCAATTGCCCACGGCCTGAGGTACATGAGCATAACCCATTATAGCCTCGACGAGCCCGCGCCACTGAGGGGCGTCGATATCTCAAACGCCATTATCGAGCTCCTAGCCATCATCAGATGGGAAAAGTTGGACTATCTCGTGGTTGATATGCCACCAGGTATCAGCGATGCCACACTTGACACTATTAGGCTGGTCCCCAAGCTGGAGTTCGTGGTGATAACTACTCCCAGTAAGGTTGCGTACCAGTCCGTACGCAGGTTGCTGATCCTGTTCAAGAACCTTGGTATCAGTGTCCGAGGGGTCATTGAGAACATGGTGATGAAGCCGGGGACCGATATCAGGTCAGACCTAGCTAAGATCGAGATCGATTACATAGGCGAGTTGGCCTACTGTGACGAGCTTGAGGAAGCTATCGGTGACCCGGCTAGGCTTGCCGAGACCAGTTTCTACAAGAAGATCGGGGAGTTATCCCCCAAGATCATCTAATTATTACTCCTTAAGCAGGGAGGTCATGAGGAACGCGACCACGGATAGCCCCGCGAAGAAGTAGAAGACACTGTTTAGTCCGTAGTTTGCCGCCAGCCATCCGCCGATAGCGGGTGTGAAGAACCCGATCCCGTACTTGAGCGTGAAGTTGACGCCATAGGTCACCCCCACGGTGTCCTTGGATGCGATGTCTCCGAGGAGAGCGTTCATCGGACTCTGGGTCACGAAAAAGGTGAACCCCAGAACGACCACGATGATTACCAGTAGGCTTACCACGTGAGGTGAATAAATCAGTCCCAACAGGCTGAGCGTGAATCCGGCATACCCGAATAGTAGCAGCTTCTTTCTGCCGATCTTGTCGCTCATCTCCCCCCCGATCACCTGGGAGAAGGCGCCGATAGTGTACTTGAGGGTACTCAAGCCGCCAGCTAGTACAAGAGGCAGTACCTTCTCCTCCTTGAGGTACACCATGATGAAGCTGGAGACGCCAGTCCAGAGCATGCCGCTGAGGACGACGATTCCCAGTGTGATGATGAGCTTTGTCCTGTCAGTTGAGGCGAACATCTTCTTTATCGTGGCTACGGGACCCTTGTGTCCCCCCTCGGGTATCTCACAGGGGATGTCCTTGACCACAAATATATCGATGACCGCCATGATCAGGCCGATTACACCCCAGATGATGAATGTCATCCTCCAGCCAAACCTTGCTCCCAGTAGGCTTGAAGTCAGGAAGCTGATGGCCATGCCCATATCGCCACCGAGACCTTGGATACCCATGTACCGTCCCCTCATCTCGTCAGAGACAAGGCTCATGTGGGCGTACCCGCATGGATGGTAAAGGCTGGCGCCGATGCCTAGGATAATGAGCGCGATGGCGGTCACTGGGATGTTTGGTGATAACCCGATGAGTATGGATGCACCTCCGCATAGCACCATGCTGCCGGTGATGAGCATCTTCTTGCTGACCCTATCGGCGAGGAAGCCCACGGGTAGGCTGAACCAACCATAAAACAGCGTTACCAGCGACGCCAGCATCCCGATTGTGGCTATGTCGCCGAGCTCCCCTCCGAGAATAGGTATCATTGCAGGTAGTAGTACGAGATACGCGTGCATTATTCCATGACTGCTAGAGATCGCTATGATGCTTCTGTCCTGACTGTCCATAGGTCATCCCTTTAATATCCTTTGTAGATTGCGTCTTCGTATTTAATCCTTGACGACTCAGGTGTAGGAGGATGGCAGGTGGTCGTTGGCGTTCTACATGCGATTCCTCTCCCATCAAAGTTTTAATGGGGATAACCCCATGTATGTTTGATAAAAGTGTCTGCTTCCACACTACGTAACAAAATTGGGGTCCTACTGCTCGATAAACCATTATCATTGAAAGAGGTGGCCGAGATCCTTGAGATCAAAGATAAAAAGTCGTACAGCCTGCTCAAGAACATGTTCCAGAAGGACAGGGTTATAGGTTTCAAAGACACAGACGGCTCGAGAAGGTACAGGATTACCGATAAGGAGAGGGAGAAAGCCCTCAAGAGGAAAGCAAAGGCAGACAAGAAGGCAGCAAAAGCCGCAAAGTAAACCTGAACCTAGCCCGACAAGATATTTTTATTCAACCTATAGACAGGTTAACCCATGCCCAGTTACGGTATAAATCACGAATCCGGCACATTGAAACGTGTCATGGTTCACCACCCAGGCAAGGAACTGGAGCTCGCCAACGCCAATCCTGTCGCACACCACTTCGATATGCCAGTGGACATCAAACGATTCATCAGCGACCACCAAGAGTTTGTAGACGCATTGAAGGACGCGGGAGTGGAGGTCCTACTTGT
>JAUWLH010000228.1 GCA_030613835.1 Candidatus Bathyarchaeota archaeon
GAGTATGGGCCGTCGAGGCCGAACCCGCTTAGGCTGGCGTAGACGATCTTGGGGTTGATCTTCTTTGCCTCCTCGTAGCTGAGTCCCAGCTTGTCAAGTGTGCCCCTCTTGAAGTTCTCGACAATCACGTCGCACTCCGCGACAAGCTTCTTGATTATCTCAAGGGCCCTTGGGGCTTTCATGTTGAGGCTTACGCCTTTCTTGTTCCTGTCCAGGTAGTGGAACGTGCTGCTGAGGCCCCCGTAGAGGTCTGCGCTCATCCTTACCATCTCGCCCCACGGGGGCTCAATCTTGATGACCTCGGCGCCCATGTCAGCCATGATCATGGTAGCGTATGGACCGAAGTACACGTGTGTAAAATCTAGAATTTTTATGTCGTCAAGCATACCCATTCTTGAATCGCCAACACTGGATGGGCGATTACTCTTAAAGTTTATGAGAGAATTAAGCCAGACTGGTGAGATGTGGAAAAGGATAAGGGGCTATGTGACAGACTGTATCCATGAAGCGCAGGTTCGTCAACCCATTCAAAGTTAAAGGAGAATGGTTCAAGGGCAACGTCCACACCCACTCAATCTCCTCAGACGGCACAAAAACCCCAGAGGAGCTCATAGAAATGTACCACGGGGCTGGCTACGATTTCCTGTCAATCACCGATCACAGCATAGTCCTTGACACCAGTGGACTTGACGGAAATGGGCTGCTGCTAGTACCGGGTGGTGAGATGTGCATAGGCAGATCAGAGGCGGGCCAGTTTTACCACCTCGTCGCCCTTGGGGTGGAGAAGAACCTTCCGTTCAAGGATTTCGATTACAATCTGGACCCACAGGAAGTGATTGACCACACTAACGCGGTCGGAGGGATAACCATAATCGCCCACCCGTACTGGTCCGGGCTGAACCACGGAGACCTGATGAAGCTCAGGGGCTATCACGGCGTAGAGATATACAACACAAGCTGCGCCTACGAGAGGAACACTGGGCTATCTGCCTCCCACATTGACGGATTGATCGCGGCAGGACTGGAACCATACATCTATGCAGTGGATGATCACCATGGCGCGGAAAGACCACAGGTACCTATTGACGCCTGCGGTGCATGGATAAGCGTCAAGGCAGAGGCGCTTTCGGTTAAGCACATACTTGACGCCATCAAGAAAGGGTATTTCTACTCTAGCACAGGTCCTGAGATCAAGGACATCAACATTGACGAGGACGGCGTAATATCGGTGGAGTGCTCACCCGTCAAGTACATCAGCTTCGTCTCAACGCCCTCCCTTGGGATGAAGTTCCACGCCGAGGACGAGCCATTGATCAAAGCGGTTTACCCGGGTCGCCCTGGGGAAACATACGTCAGGGTAGAGATCACAGATTACGAGGGCAAGACCGCCTGGTCCAACCCCATATACAATTCCTGAGTCAGCTTCCTGTAGACGTAGAGGCACCAGCCCATGGTGTCTCTCCCCCATCTGAGATATATCTCACGGTATTTCTTCGCATTCTCTAGAATCTCAATGTTATCAGGGTCGTTGGGGTTTGAATCAATGTACTCGCTAGCGGACCACCAGTGTAGGGTCTCATAATTGTCCCAGTCCTCGTGATCGCTGGCAAGGGTATAACCACACGTGAGACCAAACTCGTCCCCTATCAACACGTTTTCCATGTGAGTGTGGAATGTTTCCCTCTCCATTTCATCAGCCTTCAGATACTCCTTTGAGGGCTCCTTTAACCAGTAGGGTTCACCCGCTACAATAATCCCTCCGGGCTTTGTCATGTCTTTTAATGCTTTCAAGGTGCCCTTTATCCCGCCGTAGATCCAGCTCGCTCCCATGCAGCACGTTAGATCGAATTGTTCTTCAGTCTTGTAATCAGCGGCATCCATGAGCAGGAAATCAATGCCTGCTTCTGGTGCCCTCGCCTCCTTGTTCGCTTTACAGTCGTTGACGCAGTAGGGCGACTTGTCAATCCCGATGCCCGAGATATCGTAGAGACTGTTCAACCTGAGAAGGAACTCGCCCTTGCCGCACCCAACATCGAGAACCCTACCACTCTTGGGTAAATCAAGCATCCCGCAGAACCGGTCAAGCTTTATGCTCCGCATCGGGTTCATGATAAGCTGCTTCTTGTGGATAATGTCCATGAGCTTCCAAAATTCCATGGAAAATAAGATGAGTAGTTGAATAAAATTAGTGCGGGTTAGGCCCTGTGGATCTCGCCCCGAACGGTCACGATGAGCTTCTGTACCGGGATCATCTTGCTTGACGCCTTCAAGGCCAGTTCAGCGATCCTCTGGAGGCCACCGCAGCACGGGACCTCCATGGTGACCACGGTCATGCTCTTGATCTCGTTCTGCTTGAGTATCTCCGTGAGCTTGTCCACGTAGTGCTGCCCATTGTCGAACTTGGGGCACCCTACGGCTACCTTTTTCCCCTTGAGCAGGTCAGCGTGGAGCGTTGGGTATGCCACAGGGACACAGTCGGCCATGATCAACAGATCGGCGCCGTTCCAGAACGGTGCCTTGATGGGCACCAGGTTCAGAAGGACAGGCCACTGGCCCAGCGTTGAGCCCTGTTGAACCGCCTCAACCATGGGCTCTTGTGCGGTCTCGGTGGTGAACGCGTGTGTGGTCGAGCAGTTACAGGCTGGTGCCAGCTCTTCTTTTTTCATTGACTCCAAGTACTCGTGGACCTCCTCCTCGTCGAAGTCATCGGCCTCCCTCTCTATAATCTCAATGGCGTCTTGTGGGCAGTGTCCTAGGCATGCCCCGAGTCCGTCACAGTAGGAGTCTTTTACGATCCTTGCCTTCCCGTCTATGATTTTGAGTGCTCCCTCGACACAGTTGGGGATGCACTCGCCACATCCGTTGCACTTTTCCTCGTCTATTTTTACGATTTTTCTCAGCACCACAACATTCACCATGAAAGTTATTTCATATGAAGTATGTATCATAATAATATAAAGTTATCTCAACCTCAGGCAATAAATCCTAAAACAAGAAAGACATCATTATACGGATACCCATGGAAATCAAGGCGGCCCTGAAGAAGCTTCCTGAGATGATAAAGAAAATCCCCGCTCCATGAGGCAGGCTATCACCGATTACCAAGAAAGTTACCAAAAAGGCGTCGAAAAATTTGGCGTCTGGTGGACCGTCTTCCACCAGAGCATATGGTCATTTGTCGCGATCTTCGTCATGACCGCGATACTGATACTGGTCTTTAACTTACCGAAGCCGGAAATGCTGCTCCTATGAGGCAG
>JAUWLH010000178.1 GCA_030613835.1 Candidatus Bathyarchaeota archaeon
CCGGCGAGTTCATCGAGAGCATCAAGGAGATCAACGAGGTAGTTGAAGGGCATTACACTGACGGCGATGAGGACATGCTCCTCAAAATCGTCGTTAGGGACACGGGACATCTCAGGGAGGTGCTCCTACGTCTGCACAGCATGAGGTCCGTGACGAACAGCAAATCCATTATCAGCCTCTCCACGCCAATAAGGGAACGGTAGCTATCTCACCGTGTAGATTTTGGCCCTGCCCTTCTTTCCCGTCTGCACCAGAACCCCCATGTTCCTGAGGCAGTACACCATCTTTTGAGCCAGGTTGATCCTCAGCTTGGATTCCTTTGCCAGGACCCTGGTTGTGAACTCCTCTGGGAGGGACGCCGGTAACAGTTTCAGGAAGTCTCCTGGTGTCTGGTAGAGGTGTTGCTCGTGGAGGCTCAGCATGCGCCTGTCGTGGATGCTCCAACGCCGCCTTCTCCAGCTCCCCTTGCCATCATCGATGAGGAACTCATCAATGTTTACTAGGGCAACCTCTAGCTCGAAATTGGGGTCAGAGAGAAGATCTGGCATGTAGACTAGCTCCCTGAAGACCTCCTCGACGCGTCCCTTCTTGGGGCTCTTACGGCGGCTTACCTGGTTCTCGTCCCTGTCAAGCCTCACAATCCATTTCATGTACGGAACGGGGTGGACAAGCCTTACCCTGTGGTCCTTGACCAGCCTCCTGAGCTTCTTCCTGATGGACGAGAAGCTTCGGGTCTGGATCTCTATTAGCAGATCTCCTTTCACAACGTCAACCCTGTAATCCCCAAGGACTGACTCAACCTTCCCAGCATCCATGGCGTATAGCTTCTTGAGCTGCTCGTGAAGGGTCTGCTCGGTCACAGGGACAAATATGATCACGTGTTTTTAACTGGTTCCTAGAAACAACCTAGGGGTATGAATATAGTTAGGACACACAAAACTAGAGTGATCCCAGGAACTCTAGAAGGGCGTCACCGTCCAACAATCCACGGTTCACACGGCTTATCTTTCCATTCCCGTCTATCACAAAATCAGCTGGGCTCTGGGTCTCCCGTCCCTCGTAGTCCCCGTGTACCTTTCCCTTCTTCTTGACCTCGCCGGCTCGCCTCAGGATGCCCAGCATGGTGTTGAACCCCATCATGCCGACACTGTACTCCTTGTAGATCTTGTACCCATTCTCGTTGGGCACCGGGATAACCGGAAAATCAACATCATAACCCTCAAGATATTTCCTTGCGGAGCCTTCCAGTGACTGGGTGAAGTAGATTATAGGAACATCTGTTTTTCCGCTCAGTTCTATCAATTCATCAAAATCGTCCTGGCACACCGGGCAGCCGAAATACCTGCCGAATACCAGAACAAGGCTTGCCCCGGAATACCTCGATAGCTCGATACGACCCTTGTTAACCGAGTCCATGCTGAAACCAGGGGCGCTATCCCCTACACCGACTTTCATGGATGGATGTCATCGGTTCAGTATATCAACTCTACTGGTTATGCTTCCCAGAGGTTGAAGACAAACCCGAAGGGGTCCCTTATGTAGCAGGGTTTTCCTTTTCCTTCCCACGTCATAACCGTACAGCCTTTCTCCAAGAGGTCGTTCTTGGCCTTATGGAGGTCAGCCACTATGAACTCTGTTATCGGTCCCAGACTATTTCCCTCTGTGATAAAGAGGCTTATATCCCCCGTGTCAAACCGCGCCCAGTCCTTACCCATCTCAGCTATCCTCAATCCTAGCACCTCGTGGTAGAACTGGACCGCCTCCCCAAGGTTAGGGGTCTCAAGGTTGATGTTCTTGCTCAGACGATAACTCATACTACTCAAAAAATTAGGTTCGACCAGTACTAAAAAACATCTCGATTGGGTTACCGGGAAAGATGGGGCGCCTTTTCCCCGTTGCCATCAACCTTTCAGTAGTTGAAATATTCACACCGAAAACTCCTAACAGTTTATAACATGGCATGGCGTGATTGCGCTGGAATGATAGGCGTACATCTGATGGTGGACGGGGAGACCGATGGTCCTGTAACGGCGGAAACTGTCGAGCGAATACTCAAGGATCTGCCAGCAAAGATAGACATGAACATCCTTGGCGGCCCTTACATGGTGAGGGGCGTCCCTGAGAACCCGGGGGTAACGGGCATCGAGGTCATAGACAAGAGCCACATCGCCATCCACACCTTCGACGAGAACAACACCATCAGCATCGACGTTTACAGCTGCAAGCCCTTTAACGCCAAAAAGGCGGTTGAATATATTAAAAAACACATTAAATTCATGGAAATCACTTCGAGAACAATTACAAGGGAGATTATCCGATAATAAGGCATATTTTATGCTTTTTTCATAAACACATCAATAAATATCGCATCGTATGATATCGAGTTAGAAATCGCTTCCCAAATACATAATGATGTTTTTTTATTCATTTTTTATTTTATATATCCCTAATTTACTGCACTCTACTTATGTTGGTGGATTATAATCAACATAAATCCCAGAGATCACAAAATAAACGCCCGAGATTAAATTTCATCACGTTTTAAAACCTCTAACCCATAATGGCGAGAAAACATGGATTATTGATAGGCATAGCTTAAATTTCTGCTTTCTTTTAAAGTGGCTGAAGACCTATGGACGGTGGATTGGGCCAGTTTGACTCCATCTACAACATCCTCCTCATGGTCGTTGTCATCACCCTCATAGCCAGACAGATCAACATTCCATCCACAATAGCCTTCATCTTCGCGGGATTACTTGCGACATCCGTGCCCAGAATACCGCTCCCAGATCTGTCTCCTGAGGTATTCTTGAGCATCCTTCTGCCGCCCATACTCTTCACAGAGACCCTGACCATGGACGTCGACGGGCTCATCGACGACAGTGACACGATACTCGCTTTTGCTGTAGCGGGCACTGCGCTTATGATCACGGCAATCGGGTTGTACACTCACTTTATCTTCAACCTGACCTGGATGGAAGCCTTTATACTCGGAGTCATTATAGCGCCAACCGACCCTGTCAGTATCATCACCACTTTCAAGCGTCTTGGGGTCATCAAGCGGTTCCAGCTCATAGTGGCAGGGGAGAGCCTGTTCAACGACGGCTTCGCCATCGTCTTATACAGCATACTCCTAATCGTCGTCGAGGCCGGGACAATTACAGCGGGCGAGGTCCTGACTCTATCCCTCATCAAGATAATTGGGGGCGCCATCCTCGGATACGTGGCGGGGTACATAGTCCATCTGATCTTCTGCTGGACCGAGGACCTGTACGTCGAGACCTTGCTCACATTCATCGTCGCGTTCGGCGTATTCAGGCTGGCCGAGGCTATCCATTCTAGCGGCGTAATCGCCGTTGTAATCGCGGGCATAATACTCAATTACAGGTGCAGGAACCACGGCGGGATAAGCGAGAAAGGTGAAGAGACCCTTGACATCATGTGGGAGTTCGTGGGCTTCATCGCCAGCAGCTTCGCTTTCATCTTCATAGGCGTGAGCCTTGAGACAGAGCTCCTTGCAAAATATACCCTCCCTATTATCGCCCTGAGCATAGTGAGCCTGATCTTCAGGTTCCTCATGACCGAAATCGTATCCCGGTTCCTAGAGAAGTATAGGGACAAGAGGATACCTTGGAACTGGAAGGTGGGCATGACATGGAGCGGCCTCAGGGGCGCGGTATCCGTGGTCCTTGTGCTGGGTATCACTGGGGTCAACTTTGCCAACGAGCAGCTACTACTGGCACTGACCTACGGGATCGTCCTGAGCACGAACGTCATCCAGGGACTGACCATGCCGTGGATAATCAACAGGTTTAAGCTCTACAGCTCATCAAGGGCGCCCAGACAGTCCGAGGAAGAACAGGACAACGATGCTTTACAAACCCTTGTCGATTAACGTTTATAATGCACATTAACCCCCCGATTCCTGGTTGTAATGTAAGTAGTTGAACGACTGCGTATGCTCTCGGAACTAGAAGGAAAGTA
>JAUWLH010000069.1 GCA_030613835.1 Candidatus Bathyarchaeota archaeon
TAATATCGTCTGGGAGATGAGCGCAGAGGAGGAGCACATCTGCAAGGAGAACGGCTGGAAGGTGGCCATCACGTTCAAACCCCTCATAAAGTTCCCATATCCCATCCCTATCAAGATGACTCCCCTAAAAGACGACAAGAGGAAGGAGATGTTCCTCCACGAGACGATGCTCTCAGAGGATACCATGAATACCATTCTGGAGATAACTGAGGAGTATATGTCCCAACCTAAACCCTAAAACAGGGAAAAGTCGCTTTCACCTGTATGGGGTACATCGCGGGTGTAGTGGACAAACGCGGGGAGGACGCTTCAGAGAAGATTATGCAGATGCTCCAAGTCGCTAGCAGAACCGAGGCATACTCCCATGGCATAGCTGATGGAAACAACTCCGAGAGCTTCCTCGGAGTCCCCGAATTCACCTCGTTATCTGGGCCAATATTAATCGGATCTAAAAACATTCACGTGGAAGAGCACCCCAGCCAACCGCTAAACCAAGGCAGTCAAAGCCTTGTCTTCAAGGGGATTCTTTACGACACGCTCGAACCGGATGCTCTAGAAGCTGCAAACACCCTAGTAGACTCCCCGTTGAACGGGGTCAGGGACCTGATAAATGGGAGGAAAGGGGCCTACGTCGTAACAGTTGCCCAAGATAACCAGATTATATGCGGCCTTGACCACATCGGACCCATCCCCCTCTACTACGGTGAGAACTCGGAGACGAAGGCAGTGGCATCCAACAGGAGGATGCTAACAAGCATCGGGATCAAGGGCTCCCCTGTCCAACCTGGTACTCTGCTACGATTCACGGAGAAAACAACCGATAAACAGCGAATCAGATCATTACGAAGACCCGAAAACATCGACGGAACCGAAAAAGCAATTTTGGACCAACTCGACCTCTTGTTTAGAGAAGTATCTGAGATACTTGCATCAAAGCTGAGGCGAGGAGCGGTGGCATTCTCAGGGGGGGTTGACAGCACCTTGATCGCGAGTTACATGAGTGAAGCTGGAGCACAGCTCGAACTGATAACGACGGGACTGGAAAACAGACCTGAGCTAGATATCGCCAGAGATGCAGCGGACCACCTGGACCTTCCCATACATATCGAGGTTTTCACCGTCGAGGAAGTCGAGAAGCAGCTAGACGACATCATTTACAGCGTCGAGGAACCCCACCCCGTGAAGATTGGGGTAGCCTACCCGTTCCACTGGTCCTCCAAGAAGGCGTTTTCCCTCGGCTACGAAACGGTCTTCTCTGGAAACGGGGCAGACGAGGTGTTCGGGGGCTACAAGAGGTATCAGATAGCGAACGCGGCTGGGGAGGACGCGGGGGCGATGATGTACCAGGACACCGTTGACAGCTGGATCAACAATTTCCACAGGGACATAAAGACCTCCATGGATCAGGGAACTAGGCTGATCCTGGCCTTCACACATCCTGACATAATAGAATACGGGCTAGGCATCCCAGTTCAGCACAAACTCACAGGAGCTGAGGATGGGCTAAGAAAGAGGATACTAAGGAAGCTGGCGAAAAGAAAAGGAATCCCAGACAAGTTCTCAGACAGACCCAAGAAGGCAGCTCAGTATAGCACCGGGGTCAATAATGCCCTCAGAAAGATAGCTAAAAGAAAAGGCATGAACGTGAGGGAGCTTATCCTCTCACGGTTCAAGAACTAGCAGAGGGAAATCTTTCCCATAGCAAGGTCATCGCAGAACTCGGCCAGGTGATCGAACTCGTAAGCGATTATCTCGTCAATCTGCTTATTAACAGACTCCAACTCCACACCGCTCGCAGGGATAATCTGGGCGGAGACGACATTCGGCTCGTTGATAGGCTTACCGATCTGGCTTAGAAGCCATACGTAGACCTCCCTAACCCCGGTAACATCAACGATCCTGTTGGAGATCCTGTAGCAAAGCGCGTTGTAGATCTTGCCCACGTGACTCACAGGATTCTTTCCAGCAGCAGCCTCGCTACTCATCGGCCTGTTTAACGGGATTACTCCTGCAACGTTGTTACCCCGGCCAACCTGACCCGAATCCCCAGCCTCGGCGCTAGTACCATTAACAGTAAGGTAAAGACCATCGATTCCCCTGCCTCTAACATCCAAGGCGTTGATGTCTATGGTTATTTTATCGAACCCAAACTTGCCGTCCACGAACCCATGAATTGCGTCTGTAATCTCACCCTGCTTCTTGAAGTAATCATCCTCGCTGTCGATGAAACGGTCCACCATGGCCATGGCCACGGTTATGTTCAGATCGCCGCTCTTCCTGAGGCCCATAAGTTTGATGTCCTCCTCCGACTCGGGGAAACTTTTCTTGAAGCTCTTTGAGTTAAGGTAGTTCTCCAAATCCAAAATAACTGTCTCGGTTTTCGTAAACGGCGCGTAGCCAACCGCCGCACTTGTATCATTCGATCCTAGGAACTTTCCCTTCCTATCAAAAATGTCCGCCAGTGCTATGGAGCCAGGCTTTATTTCGCTCTGAAAGACAACATGCTCCTCGGGGTCAACGAACCGGAGGTTTTCCTTCAACCAATCAGATGCGCTCCTGACAGCGATTTCATTGACGGGTATCTCCTCGTCGCCCACCTTGAAGGTGGCCCTATCGCCGAACACGAACTTCATTGGTTCAAGTATCTTTCCACCGTTGAACGCCGGAACCGCAATGCCTGCTGCTAGTAGGCTCTTGTCCACGTTGTGATGCAGCACGACGCCGAACTTGTTTATGTATTCCTTCGATAGCTCAACAGAAATCTGGTTCATCACCGAGTCACATATAGTGTCAGGGTGGCCTAGCCCCTTTCTCTCAACTATCTCAAGGGGCTGATCCTCAAGGGCCACACGCCCAAGCTTGTTAACATACACATTTTCCATGAGTAAATCACTCGATATTGGGCAAGGTTTATGGCCCCAAGATATAAACAGTGCTTATAACTCAGATAAATTATTCCCTACGGAATAAAAAGCGTTCTGGTTAATGTTTATACAATAAAAGATAGTCAAAGGAAAAGATTCAACAGGAAACAATAAAACAGAAATCAAAGTATAGATACGCAGTGAATCAACTTGGATGATAAATCCCTCGGATATACAATCATGATCATAACGCTGGCAGTCATGGCGACTTACTTCGTATGGCTTTTCCCAGGACTATTCGGTGCCATGTTCACATGGCTCGTACAGTACAGCGAGTGGGCAATCAGGCTGCCAGTCATAGCCGCAGTGTACATGATCCTCTTCATTGTTCTATGGATCGGTTACACAATGGCCACGACACCTCCGCCAGTTCCCCTCGACACCCCTCTCGACCTCGACAGCGAGTTCAACTTCGATGAAAACGACAAGAAACCAGAGGAAAAGAACTAAATCTAATTTATATTATTAACCAAAAAACGCGACTGATTTATTAAAAAGATAAATTTCCAATGTTTATCAGAAGTAATTTTATATGTTTAAGTTAATACCCTCAGGTATTGAGAGCGATAAACATGAAAAAACAGCCCCTATTAAACTTAAATATTATACTTTTCAGTGAATATCGGTCAACATAACCCAAACACCATCCTGAGCCACGTATGTGGTGGGGGAGAACTAGTGGGCGCCATCGATGAAATAGATCATCCTTTGTTATGGATAGTGCCATTTGCAGGTTTCACGCTCGTGGGAATAGTAGCCCTCGTGAACACGTTTCTGAAGTTCATGCCAACAGGAGCGAACTATTACATTATGCTCGTATCTTGCGCATTGCTTGGGGCAGCGGTATCGGGTTTCATCACCGAACTCATCAAAGGAAGGTGCCAGTACGTCTACATCAGCATGGGCGCGGCATCGCTGGTAGGCGCGATCTCCTTCCTTGCGGGATACGGGTTCTTCAAGTCGAATCTGATAATAGGAACATCAGGGGCAACTGTCCCCATTTTCAGTGAGCTCATCTCAAACGTAACACTTACCCTTTTACCAGGAGTGTTTACGGGGGCACTTGTCGGTGGGGGCATAGGCATTATCCCAGAGGAGACCCCAGTCGAACCAATAGAACCCCTCGTTGATACAGTGGTTGTGTCCCCCGATAAGAGGGCAGGATATGAGAAGGTCTGCAGGAGATGCAACCAACTCATGCCCTTCGACTCACTGTTCTGCAGCCAGTGTGGGGGTACGCTAAAAAAAAGGAGAACAAATCAGATAAAGTACTGCAGGTTCTGCGGGAACAAACTTTACTTCCTAGGGGAGCACTGCCCTGACTGCGGAAAGGAGATAAACATCATCTCAAGACCCAAAGTGTTCGTGTCCGATCAGTAGATTCGTACGTCTATCCTGACCTTTGAGACCCTAGGACTGTACTTTGCCACCTTCACACCACCGAGGAACTCGGTCTTTCTACCGTACTTGGCAGCAGCCTCGTCGACGAGCCTGTAAACCTCAGAGTAAGGGTCTTGGTCAGAGGCCCAGTGATAATGATGTAGTATACCTCCTGGTTTGACGGTAGGCACAATTACGTCCAGAAAAAGGTAGGCCCCCTTGGGGAGAGGGGTCAAGACCCTATCGAACTGCCTTCCGAGGACGGGGGCTACCTCCCTGACATCACCCAGCATCGCTGAGACCCGCCCCTCAAGCTTGTTCAGCCTGATATTCTCCAGACAGTACCTGTGTGCATCTGGGTTTAGCTCAATGGAGGTGACCGCGATATCTAGCCTCTTTTTTGCCATACATATGGGGAAAGGCCCGATGCCGCCAAACAAGACCAACACGTCCTCAGGACCAGTTATCTGGTTGATGATTCGCTCCCTCTCGGTACTTTCCCTGACAGAGAAGTAGGTCACACGAGGGTCCAGCTTGAACCTGCACCCTGACTCCTTGTGGATGATCTCAGTGTCCTCATCGCCCACCAGTAGTTTCATGTCCCTGAGCCTGAACTCCCCCTGCCTCTCGGATTTTTTCCCGAGCACGCTTTTCACATTGCGATGCACACGCCGGATCGCCTCGCCTATCTGGGTCTCGTAAGCCTCTAATTCATCTGGTATCTCGATAATCGCCACAGCGTCGCCTTTTGATCCAAGAATATCGAAGCTCGTGGGCACAAGGGATAACAGCTCATCAGGAATAATACCTGAAAGATTGGATTTTATTGTGTTTTTCAAGAAGGTCAACCAAGAGATTAAAAAATAGACTTTTCACCGGTTTTCTTTGCGAGCTTTCCTCGTATCTGTATCTCGTCCTGGAACATTTCCTCAGGACGTGACCTGTCACGGGTTTTCCGCCTGACTGTAAGCCCGCAGACTCCGTTGTCGAGTATCTGACGTTTATGACACAGGGCGTATGTACAGCCCTTGGGATTGCATGACTCACTTGTCCAGTTGCACCACGCAGTTTTTCCACGGAAAGTTAGGGCCCTTTTTGTGCATTTAAAGTCCCGGCATTTTGGGTAACATAATTCATTGGACGCCAATATGCTAACACCAGAAGATTCTTAATCCGAGTTATTCTGTTAAATTGGAGAAATTTAAAGTTTTTTCAACAATATATCAGTGAGCCGGCAGATTGGAAGAAAAGATAAAATATAATTGAGTACTCAAAACTCGATTAATGATCAATCATCCTTTAATTGACTCTAGATGTTATTCGCATAAAGAACAGGGAAAGACAGTGAACAACAAAGAAAAAATTCTCATTGTAGACGATGACCCGTTACTCCAGGAATCCCTGGTCAGCATTCTGGAGAATGAGGGATACTATACGGATACGGCCAGAACTGGAGCAGAGGCCGAGGCAAAGATAAGAAGAGATTTTTTCCACATAGCTTTGCTTGATGTTCGTCTACCGGACATGACAGGCACAGATCTACTTGTTAAAATCAATAAAATTGCGCCCCGAATGAAGAAACTGGTCTTGACTGGTTACCCAGACGCGTTTTCCGCCATTCAGGCAGTTAACCAGAAGGCTGATGCGTACCTGACAAAACCATTTGATCCCGAAGATTTGATCAAGCTCATTGCAGAGAATATCGAGATCCAGAAAGAGGAGCTCAGGTACTCTCAGGAAAAAGTTCTAGAATATATACAGAATAGGGTCAGGGAGCTCGACTCAGCGAAGCTGGATTACACAGCATAGGTGAGGATGATGCAAACCAAACAGGTAGATCTGAACGCAAACATGTACATCAGGAAAAAGAAGAGTTCAGGGTCCACTTGATAGAGAGCATTGAGGACGTTCTCAGTTTCAGCAAAGTTGTTCTTAACTTCCTAGAACTCTACTCAGATTTTAACCAGGAGCGCATCTTGGATGAACCCTGGATTTTTAGCTCGGAGCTTGAGGACCTATTCGGGGACAGCGCGAAAGGTATCAAGAACTTAGTTATTAAACGCCTGTATTCAAAGATCAACAAAAGATATAGGCGGGATAGGACAAGGAGTTTTGAAGACCATTTGTCTGATGCTTTAAAGTGCTTCACAGAGTACTACTGATTATCTGGCAGGAAACCTTTAATTATTTATTGTAAAATGTCATTCTACCTAATTTATTCATATAAATGAATTACAAAGATTTTTTATATAGTATTAGTTAACTTTCCAAACGTAGGATTTGAATTGTCTGAGAGATTATTTAAATTATACAAAAACTATTGAAGGACGATAGAAATGCCTCAGAAGACAGGTCCCCCGAAAAACATGCTTCTAGCAACGCGTGTTACTCCAAGGATCCGGGATATTGTGGTTCAGATGGCTCAGAGGGAGGGGCTCAATGTGAGTGAGTGGATGAGGAACCTAATCATTATGGAACTGAAAAGAGCTGAGACATTACCAACTGTACTTAGGGCACCTATTATCCGTATGGAGCTAAACGATGATGAGTGAAAGAATTTCAACAGGTAACGACAAACTTGACACTCTACTAGATGGTGGATTTCTCAGAAATAGTATGATCTTGCTGGCGGGGAACCCAGGAGCTGGAAAAACAATTCTTTCCTCAAGATTCATCTACAAAGGAGCGTTAGAGGATGAGCCTGGAGTCTATGCCTGTTTCGCCGAGACCAGAAAAAGACTCATTCATGATATGAAAAAGTTCGGAATCGATTTCGAGCCAATGATCAGGAGGAGAATGATAGAAGTCCTTGACCTCAGTATCGGAAGTGAAACAGAGGTTCAGTCAGCTTTAAACCAGATCTTTGAGGCCATCACCACTTTGAGGGCGAAAAGACTCGTGGTTGATTCAATATCAGCAATGGCCATGGGCCTAGAAACGGAGTTCGAGAAAAGACATCTTATTAGATTATTGTACAGGCTGATCCTCAAAACTGGATGTACAACGATAGCGATAACAGATATTCCTTGGAATAGTATGAAGATCGGTGAGAGTATCGAAGAATTCGTTGCTGATGGGATACTGCTCATGCAACACAATTATGATGAGGAATCGACCCTAAAAAGACAGCTCAGAATCACAAAAATGCGTGGAACCAACCATTCTAGAAAGACGCATAGATACTC
>JAUWLH010000225.1 GCA_030613835.1 Candidatus Bathyarchaeota archaeon
CTTTGAGGCAGCTGTACTACCGGCTGGTCTCACGGCTGCTCATCAAGAACACCATTAACTCGTACAAGCGCCTCAGCAGGGTTCTGGTAAAGGCCAGAGAGCGGGGCGACGTGCCCATCAACTGCCTTGAGGATAGGAGCAGGCGCATCCTGGGCAGGGGCGACACGGGCTTCTATTCTGCCGAGGAGTACCTCAAGAGCAAGCTGCACAGCCTCCAGGACAGCTGGAAGGGTTTCACCATGCCCATGTGGGACAACCAGCCTAAACACGTTCTCATCAGCCTTGAGAAGGACGCGCTGAGCAGGCTCGTGAGCCGCGTGGCCAACAACTACTCCATCCGCACCTTCCCCACGAGGGGGTACCCCAGCTTCAGCTACGTCCAGGGGATGGCCAGGTACATGCAGACGCGGCTAAAGGGGAAACACGTGATTGTACTCTACTTCGGGGACTTTGACCCCAGCGGCGTTGACATAGAGAGGGACCTTGAGGCCCGTCTCACCCGGTACGGCGCCAAGGATTTCTCGGTTACTAGGGTCGCCTTGACCAACGCCCAGATCATCGAGCATGACCTGCCCCCGATGCCTGTGAAGAGGAGCGATGCCCGTGCCGAGGGTTTTCTGGCGACTCACGGGGACAAGTCGGTGGAGCTGGACGCGCTGGACCCCAACTTGTTCCAGAAGGTGGTGGAGAGGGCTATCAGGCAGCAGATCAACGTCCGCAGGTGGAATGCCAAGATCAGGAAGATTGAGGAGCTGCGGGTCTGGATAAAGGACAAACTGGATGATATAGAGAAGGTTATCGATGCAGAGGTCGAGAGCCTAGAGGACACCTAGAGACTTAAGGCGTTTTTTTAGGTCCGCTATTTCAGCGTCAGTCATTCCCCTTAATGGAGCCTTTGGCACACCTGCGTCCACTCCCCTGAGTCTCAGCGCCTCGTAGTGGGAGGCAAGAGGCGGTTTCTGGAGGTTGTCCCTGAGAACGTTGATCCTCCACTGCATCTCCTTGGCCGCCTTGATGTCGCCCTCCCTGATGATCTTGATAAACTCGGCGTAGACATCGGGGAAGCCATTGGCGTAGCCAGTTATGGCCCCCCTCGCACCCATCACCATGGCTGGGTAGATGTAGCTATCAGTGCCGCAGATGACGGTGAAGTCTTCCGGGAGGATCCTGAGGTAGTTGAGGACGTTGATAAAGTCCCTGCTGCTATCCTTGACGCCCCTGATATTGGGTGTCTCCGTGAGCTCAAGCATCATCTCAGGAGTAACTGCGTTCAGGGCGTTCCTCGGGATATTGTAGACGTACATGGGGATGGATACGGCATCTGCGATGTTCCTGAAGTGAGCCAGGAGGCTCTCCCTGTCGGGCTTGATGAAGTAGGGTGGAACCGCGCCTATGGCGGTGACCCCGGCATTCTCGGCCTCAACCGCCAGGGCAACGGCCTCCTCGGTACTGGGGGAGCCCACGTGGGCCAGCGTCTTGATCCTGCCGCCTGCTGCCTTGACGGACTCCTTGAACATCAATACCCTCTGGTCCCTGCGCATGATGGGCCCCGATCCCGCGGTACCGCAGAGGAAGACGCCATCCACTCCTCCCTTGACCTGGAAATCGATGAGGGGCTTGATGGACTCATTCTTTACCTCGCCGTCCTCCCTGAACGGCGTGACGAGGGCCGTTATGATACCTGAAAGTGGCTCCATTGAGATTACCTGATAATGATACGGGCTCACCGCTGTTATTGTTTGCGCCAAAACTTATCACCGAAAAAGCTGGTATCAGGGTGAGGATTCAAGGATGCCAGACGTAGTAGCCCTGGGGGAGCCCATGGTGGAGTACTGCGCCACCGATGTGGGCAGGCTAAGCAAGGTCGAGTTATTCAAGCGGGGATGGGGAGGGGACACCAGCAACTTCGCGGTATCGGCAGCCCGTCAGGGATTATCAGTGGGACACATCTGCGGGCTCGGCGACGACGAGTTCGGCAGGAGCTTCCTAGACCTCTGGGAGTCCGAGGGCATAGACATCAGCAGGGTCAAAGTCGAAGAGGACGCGTGGACGGCCATCTACATCATCAGCCTCATGGAGGGAGGCGGCCACGATTTCACCTACTACAGGGTTGGATCGGCGGCTAGCAGGTACTCGGTGGATGACCTAGACATTGATTACCTAAAGGGGGCAAAGGTCTTCCACACCAGCGGCATCACCCTCGCAATTAGCGAGGCAACCAGGGGGGCAGCAATTGAGGCCATGAGGATCACCCGTGAGAAAGGCGGGTTCAACAGCTTCGATATCAACATGAGAGCCAAGCTCTGGGATATTGAGACCGCTAGGAACTCCCTTGCGGAGGCGTTCAGTTACTCCGACGTGGTCTACGCCAGTATGGACGACATGAACACCCTCTACGGGATGACTGAAATGGAGGAGGCCGCGAGACACCTAAGAGATATGGGAGTAGGCACCGTGGTAGTGAAGCATGGTGGCGAGGGCTGCTACGTTTCCACGGACGAAGAGAGCTTCACCATGCCAGGCTTCAGGATAGACGTTGTTGATTCAACAGGCGCGGGGGATGCCTTCGACGGTGCATGGGTGAAAGGTGTACTTGAGGGCTGGGACCTGAGAAGAACGGCCAGCTTCGCCAACGCGGTTGGGGCACTGACGGCGACTGGATTAGGAGCGGTTGCGCCGATTCCAAGATACATGGATGCATTGGGACTAATCAAGGAGCAGGACGGGGTATGGTAGAGGAGAAGGTACTCAAGGGAAGGATCGCGAGGGCCATCGCGGCGACCAGGTTCCCCTTCGTGGGGCAGGACGACTGGGACGAGACGAGGACAACGGTTGCCAACGATCACATGAACAAGGAGTGGGCCTTTGATACGCCCGATGGGCCGCTCTACCCGAGCGTTGCGGTGCTGAACGCGGATGGCACCATCAGGGAGTGCGGAGAGGTCGAGGTCAAGACCGAGTTCACCGATAAGGATGTCATGAAATGGAAGACCATGTCCGAGATGACGGGCATGGGGGTCACTTACAAAAAGTTCTTCCTATACGTCCCAGAGGGAAGCGAGGGGGAGGCCGAGAGGCTCCTCAACGATAACGGTATCCAGTATGCCGGGCTCAGGACCTGGCGCATCGACCACTGGAACCTGGTACTGAACCCGTACAAGACCCCTGACATGGCCAAGGACCACCGGTGATGAGTATCTAGTCTAAACCCATTTTATCGAAACGGACCCACTTCATTGTGGCCAGGTCGTGGACCCAGGCCCGCCTCGGGTTCTCAAGCACGCGCCTTTTC
>JAUWLH010000011.1 GCA_030613835.1 Candidatus Bathyarchaeota archaeon
TGGGTAAGTATTCGCTTCTCATGAAACATGAATCTCATACACGTATTTCACGCTTCATGAAGTAGACCATACACGCGTAAAAGAAAAACTACACAAGCTCGGAATATGACCAGATAGCACGCGCGGGGCAAGATGAGTCAACTACAAGGGGGCAGTCTGGGTTTGACCCCCTACAGGAGGAGAGCGCGTGTTAGGTGAGAACTCGTATGTCACCTGTTTTGATCTTATAGGTGGTCTTCTCAACCGTTCGAGTCTGGTAAGAGTCTGTGAGTGTTCTCAATTCCTCCTAAAGATATCCCATAGACACTTATTCTGTTATAAATAGAACACCGCGCGTGTGATTCCCAGAGGAAAAAGGGCGTAGGTCATCCATTGCTACGCGCACAGTTCAGCAAAATATACTCGGCTACGTGATATTCATAACAATTGCGCGTATGTAAGCTAGTGTCTAGAGATCCATTACCTACCAATCTGCCTAGATTGTTATTAGAGTGGTTAGAAACAAGAAATCCGTTCAATCACGCACATAAAAACGACTAGTATAGAATAAGAAAGGAAATTGTGGGGTTTATACCCCAATCTTGTTCAGGTACTGCTTCCTGCGGTACAGGACACCCATGACGTCCGCGGCCCTCTCAGGTGTGATGTAGACTGGGACCTTCTGGGCCTCCAGGATCTTGGCCGACTCGCCTGCAACGTCTGCTGATGGATCGATGACGATGACCGGCTTGTCGTACTTCTTGTAGGTCTTCAGCAGCGTGCTGTTGATCCACTGGTACATCCCGCTCAGGTCCGCATCGGGTACGTCCGGGAACATGGTCTTGATGATGCTCGTGCCCAGGCTGATGGTGATCATGCCGTGGATCTCGGGCTGCTTCAGTACGATGTCCGGTACGTTGAGGAAGCTATTCATGTTCAGGGTAGCAGTCAGGTCAACGGGGTTTTTGGCGTTACCGAAGGCGGGGATGAGCTCTTGGATCTCGGCCTGTGCCTCCTCGCTGAAGACTGGCACCTTGAGCCCGTTCTGGATGAGCCTGTCCGCCGTCTCGACTGCCACGCCACCGCTGTTTGAGACGATTGCGATGTTCCTTCCCTCCGGTAGTGGAGAGTAGAGCAGCCCCTTGACGTAGTCGAACATCTCGGACGAGTCATATGCCCTGATGACTCCAGCCTGTTTGAAGGCTGCATCATATACCTTGTCGCTTCCGGCGATGGAGCCCGTGTGGCTGGCGGCCGCCTTGCTGCCCTCCTCTGTGACTCCGACTTTGATGGCCACGATGGGCTTGGTTTTGGTGACCTCTTTGGCTGCCTCGTACCACTTCCTGCCGTTCTTGAGGCCCTCGATGTATAGGGCGATGATCTTTGTGTCATCGTCCTGACCGAAGTACTCCAGATAGTTCCAGCCCTTGAGATCGCTCTCGTTTCCGCTGCTGACGAACTTACCGACGCCTATGCCCATGGACGATGCCCTGATGTATAGCTGGAGCCCGTACCCGCCGCTCTGGGATACGAAGGCCACCTCGCCGCTTTCGTGTAGGAATGGGATCATCAACGCGCTGAGCTTTGCCTCGCTGCTGGTTACGCCCATACAGTTTGGTCCGATGAACCTGGTGTGGCCCTCAGCGATCTTGATGGTCTCCGCGATGAGCCTCTTCCCGTCCTCTCCAGCCTCGCTGAAGCCGCTTGTGATCACGACGGCGCCCTTGGTTCCTATGTCGGCAAGGTCCTGGAATACGCTTGGGACGAACCTGGCGGGCACTACTACGAGTGCCATGTCAACTGGGCCCGGTGCGTCCTTGACGCTCTTGTAGCATGGTAGCTCAAGGATCTCCTCGGCCTTGGGGTTGATGGGGTAAATTGGGCCCTCGAAGCCGCTCTGCTTGATGGCGTTGAGGATCATATAACCCCACTTGAAGGGGTCGGTGCTCGCTCCAATAACGGCTAGGCTCTTGGGCTTGAGTATTTTATCTAGTGCAATGTTAGCATCCAAGTCGATTCAACTCTGATGGTTTCAAAGGAATGTGCCCCCAATCCTATATAAAACTGTATCAAAACGGGGGAAAGCAGTTAGATAGAGTATTTGCTGGTCCTTGTTCCATGGCGTATACTTAACACTGTTAAGTAAGGTTTATAACTGACAATGTTATGGTTAACAATGTTAAGTATGCGGGAAACGGGAAAACATACGCGAAGGCACCACGGATCACACCCTGAGAGGGGATGGGTCCAGTTCCTACTCCTAATGCTACTCAACGAGGAACCAATGCACGGGTACCAGCTCGCAGAGGAACTTCAGACACGGGGATACGTGAGGGAGGGCCGATTCAAGACCGGCAGCCTCTACACCATCCTCAACAGGATGGAGAACAAGGAAATCCTCACCTCTACACACGAGGAGAGCGAGTCAGGCAGACCCAGGCGGGTTTACAGCATCACGGAGAACGGAAGGTCACACCTAAAGAACGGCCTCCAGTACATGCTCCGCCGCAAAAAGTTCCTCGACGAGATGGAGGAGTACTATCGAGTACACTTCCCCGAGCCCGCTACTGACGGAGATAAAGAAAATGCGTAGACACATGTATGGACGAGGCATGGGTGGCCACTGCGGTCCCCGAAGGGCGATGAGCCTGGAAGAGGAGATCAAGATGCTCGAGAATATGAAAGAGCATCTTGAGGCCAACCTAGCCAATGTCACAGAGAGACTCGAGAAGCTGAAGGCTTAGACCTAGCAGCGGCCAGCCCCCAGCTTCAAGAGAATAACTCCCCTCTTTTTACTTAACACTTATTCACAAACGACCCTGCCAACCAAACCTGAGTCTTGTTCATAAATGATTGAGGGAAAGTCGGAACCATGAAGATGAAGGTAATGGAGCACGGCCCATTCGGGTGCCTTGTTTACAAGGGAACAGTAGATAGCATCGATGAGATCCCTGACAATTACGAGAAAAAAGAAGTGGTGGAGGAGACCGGTGTAACGGTCTACATCTCACCCATCAGGGAAGGCTAGTTACCCCTGCCCTTCTTGACGGCCTCAGCGGCACCGTACTCCAGCATCATATCGGCGTTTATGACGGTGTTGAACCTGAAGCCCCTCTTGACGGCCCACGTGGCGCTCGTCAGGTTGCACCACATGCCTGCCGGCTTGCCATGCGTGTCCGCGGTATCAATGACATGGTTAAGGGCGTCAGTGAACTGCTTGTTATCGTAGTCAGGCGGCAGACCCAGTCCTAGGTTGTTGCTCAGATCCCATGGCCCGATGTAGCAGGCGTCAATGCCATCCACGCCCAGTATCTCATCCAGGTTGTCCAAGCTCTCCTGTGTCTCCACCTGGATAGCCACCATGATCTCGTCGTTCGCCGTGGCCCTGTAATCAGGGTCGTGCCTAGCGGCCCTCCTAGGGCCCCAGCCCCTGATTCCCTCGGGCGGGTACTTTGCAGCCCTAACGGCTGCCTCGGCTTCCTCTTTGGTGTTAACCCAGGGAACCACGATGCCGTGTGCGCCGAGGTCAAGGATCCGCTTGATTATGACAGGGTCGTTCCACTGTGGCCTGACAATGGGAGTGCAATCGGTGCCCACCATGGCCTGGAGCATCCGCTCCATGGTCTCGAAGCCCATGGGGCTGTGCTCGCCATCTATGAGGAGCCAGTCGAATCCGCTGTGGCTCAGGATATCGGCCACGTCAGGGTGGCCCATCTCGACGAAGGTGCCAACGGCGTTCTCACCCCTGGCAAGTTTCTCTTTGAGAAGGTTCTTCATTTCGATCAAGAGTGGGGACTGATTCGGTATAAGTGTGCTTGGAGAGGTGAATGAAGGGTTAACCGATCCTGAACCGCGGGTGGCTCTTGTCCGGCCTGACCTTCTTCTCCATCATCAACTGGCTGTATGCCGCGTCCACCATGGCCACCCCGGGGAAGAACCTCTCGGCGTTCTTCAGCGGCCCGAAGAGGACGAAATCCGCCCCGATGATGGTAGGGATGGCGTTTGTCAAGCCCCTTACGATGGTCTGTGCGCTCTTGGTGTACTTCTCCTTGAGCCTCTTCCATGATGCGAGGGCGTTGTGGGCCCCGCAGCCGCATGGATAACCGTACTTGTCCTTGATATGGTCGATGGCCTTTGCGGTGATGCCCAGGGTCGGGATGTCCAGCACCGCGGTGTCCACAAGGATGTTCTCTATTCCCACTATCTCGGCTTTCGGGACGAGCTCTTCGAGGAGCGGGTCCTTGTTTGATGATAGCACGTACCTCGTGCTGTGAGTGAGGAGGATGGAGGACTTTAACTTGGTCTCCTCGATTGCCTCGTAGAGCTGGTCCTTGGTGTGAGGGTTCAGTGAGTTCAGCACGATCCTGTCGATTACACCAATCTCGTCGGCGTAGTGGAGTGCCTTCACCTGCTCCCTCTCCGCCACGACATCCAGAACGATGGGCATCTCTGTTTTTTCCAGTATAAAGTCCATGTACTTTCCAGCCGCGACGGCGTTCTCCGAGACGAGGTCTATCATAACAGGGAGCCCAGTTTTCTCCGTCATCATCTCAGCTTTCCGGATTTGCTTCTCCGCTTTCTCCTTGTTGAATACGCCCTCGGAGTGGTCTGAAACGTTCTTGTCACCGTTGTAGAACATGGACCCGATCATGACAGTGGGATAATGTCCGGGCTCGCCACCCACCTTGACGCCATGTATCTCGTACGTTTTCTGTTTCACTGAGTAATCGAACATCGTTGGATCTATTCTACGGGTAACTACTCTTGAATTTGTTGCTTGGGTGTAAAAAATGAGTTAAATTACTGGGGTCCCTCTATGGTTGATATGTCTACCAGCCACGAGATAGTGTTCCAGCCTGACGGAAAGAGAGAAAGCTTTCCAGAAAAGACCACAATTCTTGAGGCGGCAAGAGTTCTCGGGGTTGATATAAACAGTATCTGCGGTGGTACAGGTGCGTGCGGAAAGTGCATCGTTCAGGTGATATCGGGAAAGTTGCCGCCATCAAAGGCCGTTGAGGAGAAATACATTGGGGCGACTGGCCTGAAAAACGGCTTCAGGCTGGGGTGCCTCCTCCGCATCATCGATGACATGGTTATCAAGGTGCCCAAGGAGAGCAGGACGGGCACCCAGAGACTTCAGACAGAGGGGCTCGATACTTTTGTCGAACTAGACACGATGGTCAGTAGTGTCGTTGACGGCATTTCCACTGCCATTCTCTATGACGGGGAGATAATTAGGCGGTTGGAATCAAGAGATGCACGTATCCTGGGCTTTGCCGTCGATATTGGGTCCACGAAATTGGCGGGGTACCTGATGGACCTCTCGACAGGTGAGATGATAGCGGTCTCGACAGCCATGAACCCCCAGATGCCATACGGGGAGGACATAATCAGCAGAATCGCAGTGGCGATTCAGAGCCCCGAGAATCAAGATAGGCTGCATCGATCATTGGTTGAGGGAGTGAAGCACCTGTTGCATGATGCATGCTTCGAGGCAGGGAAGAGTCCAGAGGACGTGTATGACATAGTACTCGTTGGTAACACGGTGATGCAGCATTTCGTCTTAGGCACCGACACCTACCCTCTGTCTAGGAACCCGTTTATGCCAGAGGACATTGGGCACAGGAACCTGAAGCCACATGTGCTCAACCTGTCACCCAACGGCAGAGTCTATGTACCCCCCCTAATCGCAGGATTCATCGGGGCGGATTGCGTTGCAGCCACCTTAGCCACGGGCATCCACAAGAATGATGAACTGAGCTTCCTCATGGACATCGGTACGAACACGGAGATAGTGGTCGGGAAAAGGGATCACATGGTAGCATGTTCCTGTGCGTCGGGACCCGCCTTTGAGGGAGCCCACATAAAACACGGGATGAGAGCCGCGACGGGAGCCATTGAGGGCGTCTGGGTCTCCCCCGAGAGCCGGGAGCCACGGATCAAGGTCATAGACGACTCAATGGCAGTGGGAATTTGCGGTTCTGGTCTAATTGATCTGCTTTCCGAGATGCTGAAAACAGGGATAATGGACAGCTCCGGAAGAATCATAGATCGAAACAGCAACCCACGCATTCGGAAACAAGATGGCGTGTCAGAGTACGTAGTAGCGTGGAGGAGAGACACGGGGATTGACTCTGACATAGTCATCACACAGCTCGATGTCAGGGAGCTGCAAAAAGGAAAGGCCGCCATATTTTCCGGGTCTCGGATGCTGATGAAAAAAATGGGCGTCAGCCCAAGGGATTTCAAGAACATCTACATGGCTGGGGCTTTCGGGACGTACATCAATAGGGAAAGCGCCCTAAACATAGGGATGATCCCGGAGTTCAGTCTACAGGATATCGAACAGGTGGGAAACGCCGCGGGGACAGGAGCCAGGATGACCCTGCTTTCGAGGAAGGCGCGACGGGAGGCGCAGGGTATCCGTGAAAAAACGGATTACATTGAGCTGGCTACCAGCAAGGGGTACAACAAGGAGTACATCGACGCCCTCATGTTCCCCCACAGGGATTTGAGCCTGTTCCCCGATACCGTGCGAAAACTAGATTCCACATGCTGGGTGAAGGGAAGGATACATACAGGATAATTATGACTTAGTTTCTATTTAGAAACCACATTCTAGGTAGCCGCTCTTTTTATACGCACCGTGGGACTACAGTTTATGCCTCCTCGCGATAAAATAGTCGAAGCGATAATCGAGCTGGATGAACTGGTAGCCCTTGAACTGGCTGACGAGATGATAAAATCGGGCACCAACCCCGTCGAGATCCTGGAGAGATGTAGGGAGGGGATGTCCATCGTCGGGGAAAAGTTCGAGAGCGGCGACTTTTTTCTGTCGGAGATGATCATGGCGGCCGAGATATTCAACCAGATCATGAACATCGTCAAGCCCCACCTTAAAAGCACGATGTCCGAGTCCAAGGGAAAGATAGTCATCGGGACGGTCGAGGGCGACGTGCATGATATCGGGAAGAACATCGTCATCGCGCTGCTTGAGGCAGAGGGTTTTGAAATCATCGACCTGGGCGTCGATGTGCCCCCAGCCACTTTCGTGGAGGTGATAAGGGAGCACGAGCCGGACATAGTGGGGATGAGCAGCCTCCTCACGGTGGCCCTTGAGACCACAAAGCAGACAATCGAGGCCATAACCGAGGCAGGTCTGAGGGACAAGGTCAAGATCATTATCGGCGGAGGACGCATCGATGCACACGCCACCGAGTACATCAAGCCGGACGCCTCAACGGATAACGCGGCCCTCGGAGTGATGCTGTGTATCGGGCTAATGAAGGGAGAAGAGGTTTGAGCTTGGACTACGAGGAACTCTATAGAGAGAGGAAGGAGAGGCTCTCACGGGCTTATGCCCTAAAAGAACCTGATAGGGTGCCATTGAGCAGCAGTTACAGTTACTTCGCCGCGAGGTATGGGGGCATCACCATCCAGGAGTTCCTCACGGATTATGACAAGCTGAGAGGAGCGGTAGTCAAGACCTCCGTTGATTTCGGCTACGATACCGCGGGGGGCGGCGGGGGAATCTACTCACTGCCCCTGGTGATAGCGATGATGCGGGACTATGATGGGATAGTGCCTGGGATGGTCAACATACCCCTCCAGAAGATCCTGGGGATGAGGTACGGAAGGTTCCCGGGAATAGAGATGCAGAAGGACACTCCGCCCCAGTTCATCGGGCAGGAGTACATGAAGGTAGACGAGTACGACGAGCTGATAGATGACCCCCACGGGTTCATAGCCACCAAGATAATACCCCGGTCCTTCACCGAGCTGGAGGACCTCAGCTCTCCGAGAGCCATGTCAGCGCTCATCAGGTACGGCGAGGAGAGCGAAAAGTACAGGGCCGGCATGAGAAAGATGGGAGCCGAGCTGAGGAGCTACGGGTTCCCCAGCTTCAGCGGGGGCTTCTCGTACGCCCCCCTGGACCTCATTGGGGACTATATGCGGGACATCAAGAACCTGCTCCTCGACACATTCAGGGTTCCTGAGAAGGTGATTCAGGCAGCCGAGGCTGTGAAGGAGGTAATAATTGAGTTGGCGATGATCAACGCTAAATTCGCCCCTAAGGGAGCACATGCCTTCATACCCCTTCACCTGAACGAGTACTTCTCACCAAAGCAGTTCCACGAGTTCTACTGGCCCACCTTGAAAGAGGTGGTCAAAGAGCTCATCAAGCTGGGCTTTGTGCCCTCCATCTTCTACGAGGGCTACCATGACGCCCACCTTGAGTCAATCCTTGAGCTACCAAAAGGCTAGACCATAGCCAAGTTCGAGAAGACTGACCTGAAAAAAGCCAAGGAGGTAATCGGGAACCACGCTTGTGTAATTGGAGGCCCACCTGCATCCCTCTTCCTGAGCGGGACACCGACCAAGATCGATGATTACGTCAGGGACCTCATGGAGCAGGTCAAGGAAGGCGGTGGATTCGTTTTAGCACCTGGGGTAAATATCCCAGAGGAGGCCGATCCCGCTAACGTGAAGGCCCTCATGGATGCCGTGGAGAAACACGGCGTCTATTGATTTTCTACTCCGAATATCTCCACCAGCTTAGAGTCGAAAGCGGTCCTTCTGCCCATACATTTCTCTCTTGAACACAGCTCACAGCTCTCGAAGCCAGCCTCTGATGGGAAGAGGAGCCCAGATACAGTCTTAACCGGCACCATTAGGCACGTCTTGGTTAAATGGACACCTATCCTGTCCACGTTGTCCCCGAACAGGCTGAACAACTCACGCTGCTGAGTGATGGGCCACTCGTCCAGTCTGCCAGGGCCTACACTTGAAAGCTTTTTAATCCCGTATTTCTCGGCAAGGTGGGTCCTCAGGTACTGGTACGCTTTTGACACTACCACGGTCTTGACCTGGTCCAGCAGCATGGCGCTCTGCCCCTTCGAAAGCTCCACCGCATCGAGTTCGACGCCAGCGGTCACTATGTAGGGGAAGACCCTCCCCACCTGTTCTAGGTTCATTCGTACAACCTTGCTCGTGAACACGGTGTCGCCTATTGTCACGCGATCTCCCTCTATCTTGTCAACAAAGGAGACAGAGTATAGGGCCTTTGGGTTCATCACGGGGGCGATGGTTTCTATCAGGGAATCCAGTTTATCCCTTATGTAATCAACATTCCTTCGAATTCGCAGACCCTTGACAAGTTCATCAGCATCCAGCTTGATAGGAATATTCTCGATTACCTTCATTTGATCCCCACTTGACCTTGGCTAACCATCTACTCGGACTCTTATGAAGTAAACCGATGCTCTATAGCAACTGAATTCTTTGCCCGAGTTCATGGTTAAAACATGTCGAGGGTACTCTGCGATTCACTGATGTCACAGTTCAGGAGCACATGGCGCATGATGGATCAGGCCATGGAGGAGATCGATGATGAGAGATGGTTGTGGGGCGTCAATGGCTGGACCTACGCGGACACAATTTACCACCTAATCATCACACAAGAGTTCTACATCAGGGATAAGCCCGAGGGCATGAGATGGGGAAGCCTCTACGGAGACATGGAGAGAATGCCCTCCGAGTACTACCCAACAAGGGAAGTCTTGATAGATTACAAGGAAATCATCGAAAGCAAGGTCGAGGATTATCTTTGCTCAACGAATGATTCTGATCTCCTAGGCACTGACGGTTTCAGCGAGTACCTACCAACAATCCACGAAAAGCTGCTCTACCTCGTGAGGCACAACGCCCACCATATAGGGGAGCTCACGTTGGTGCACAGGGAGCTTAACCTCGGTAGGATAAAGTGGATATAAACAGGAATCAGCACAGAAAATACCTCTATATACAATACGCGGTTTGATCAGTAGTTTTTTATGCTATTCGCGTTATTTTCCCCAACAAGGTGTAAACAATGGTTCAATTTCTAGGTCTGGATTACTGGAAAAAAGTAAAAGAGATAGCGAACGCCGATGAGGAGTTCAGGATCAAGACAAAAATGTTCAACGCTTCATTCACGTACGGAGCGACTGACAACGACTCAGTCCCGGATATCTACATGAAGTTCGATGACGGAGAGGTAATGGAAATCAGGGAGCTTGAAGAGGGCGAAAAGACCGATTACACCCTTGCAGGTCCATACGAGATCTGGACAAAGCTCAACAAAGGTGATCTGGACGCCCAAAGCGCACTCATGACGAGGCAGCTCCCGTTCAAGGGAAACATGAGCAGCATCATCAGGTACAGCAAGGCTTTCCTGAGACTCTTCGAGCTGATGCAGACCATCCCAGTTGAGTACTAGACTCAATTTTTTCATTTCAACAAAATAACCACCATTTGGCGATTTTTTTATTCACCTGTAGTTTGATTTATATACATCTCTGTTCATCTGATTGAAGAATATCCATGATTGATGAGACTTCCAAGAAAGTGTTGGCAGAGTACCTCAAGGATAGTAGGCAGAGCTTCAGGGAGGTAGCCCGCAAGATAGGCATAAGCAGCGGGACCGTGGCCAGCCGTATCAAGGAGATGGAGGAAGCAGGTATCATAAAAAAGTACTCCACTATGCTCAACTACGAAAAGCTGGGATTCGAGTTGACGGCAGTGACTGAAGTCACGATATCGGAGGGCATGATGATCGAGGTCGGTAACGAGATAGCCAAGATACCGCACACGGTTGGAGTTTACAACATTACAGGGGACTCTGACATACTGATCATCGCCAAATTCAGGTCAAGGGCCGAGCTCAGCAACTTTACTAAATCTGTGCTGAAGATGAATCACGTTGTCAGGACAAAAACCCATGTGGTGCTGAACACGCTGAAGGAAGACTATGGAATTATTCCCTAGCCCTCTTTCCTAGTCTAAACCCTTCCTCAAGCGCCCTTGTGTTGAGGTCAACGAAACGAGGGAACCTATCCTTTATCGAGAGCTTCAATGCCTCCAACGTGACTTGACCCGTTATCGCCTGAACAGCTCCAAGCATCACCATGTTGGCAGCTAGAGAGTTTCCTAACTTCTTCGCGGTCTCTAGAGCGGAGATACCGTAATAGGACACCCCCTCCTTTTTCTCGCTGATCTCGACGAGGCCCGTCTCGTAGATGATGACCCCGCCTTCTTTCACTGACTCGCTAAAACTGGAGTAGCTATCAAGGGACATGGCAACCAGGACGTCAACTAAACCTGTTTTGGGGTAATCAATGGGTGCCTCGGATAATATCACGTCAGCCTTGCAAGAGCCCCCTCGTGCGGCTGGCCCGTAGCTCTGGACCATTAACGCGTTTGAGTCGTGGTGGAGGCTGGCGGCCCTAGCTAAGACGTAGCCAAAGGTGACTACTCCCTGTCCACCGAATCCGGCTACCCTGACCGAGTACCTGCTACTACTCATCGATGTTTCTCTCCAGCTCCGCGAGAACCTCATCGTAGGTAGGCCTGCGCTCATCCACAAAGTTGCCGAGAAGGATCTCCCGCTCGGGCTCGATAACGGCCTCCGTGGGGTGAACCTTTGCTATCCTTGAGTTGTTCTTCAACTGGTTCATCATCTGGATGGGCGTCATCTTGTTCAGTCTCCCATAGCCAGTGGTGCAAGGGCTGATAACCTCTATGAAGCTAAACCCCTTCTTCAGCAGCCCTTTCTTTATGGCGTTCTTCAACTGGAACGCGTGGTACACGGTCCAACGTGAGACCATGGTCGCACCGGCTGCGGAGACAAGGGAGACCAGGTTAAACGGGTTCTCCATGTTACCGAATGGACTCGTGGGCGTGCGCATGTTCTTGGGTGTGGTGGGGCCGTACTGTGCCCCAGTCATCCCGTAGTTGAAGTTGTTGCTGCATATCACCAGCATGTTGATGTTCCTCCGCGCAGCGTGGATCAGGTGGTTTCCGCCTATGGCGAACAGGTCCCCGTCGCCGCTGATCACAACGGGCTTCAACTCGGGGTTGGCGAGATTGACGCCGGTGGCGAAAGGCAGAGCTCTCCCGTGGGTGGTGTGGAACGCGTCCGTGTTGACGTATCCTGATGCCCTGCCAGCACAGCCGATGCCCGAGACGGTGACAACCTTGTCGAGGTTCATCCCGGTCTCTCTGAGCGCCTCGACATAGGCATGTAATAAGATACCGAGGCCACAGCCCTCACACCATATGTGGGGCAGCCTATCCATCCTCAGGTACTCGGATAGCCCGTGCTCGATATTCTCGGTCACTTTGACATCCTCCTTATCTCATCCAGTATCTCAAGCGGCGTGTGGGGGTTCTCACCCAACTTGGGCATAAACTTGAGCGGCGTTGGCTTGATGACGCGCTCCACTTCCCTCACCAGCTGCCCGTAATTCATCTCTGGGACAATGACCCCTTTTATGGCCTCGACCTTGGAGAGCAGTATTTTTTCAGGGAAAGGCCAGAGGGTCTTGAGCCTAAGCAGCCCCGCCTTGATATCCTCGCCTCTAGCCTGCTTGACCGCCGTCGCCGATGAACGAGCGGTGATCCCGTAGGCGACCACCAGGACATCACAGTCCTCTGTATCAATCTCCTCCACCATGATTATCTGGTCGGCGTGAATCCTGATCTTGTCGCTCAGCCTCCGCACCAGCTTGTTCTGGGCCTCGACGCTCATGTCAGGGTAGCCCCTCTCGTCGTGGGTCAGCCCAGTCGAGTAGAACCTGTACCCCTCGCCGAAACTGGCCATCTCGGGGACTAGGGATTCGTCCACCTGGTAGGGCTTGTACAGATGAGGCTCGCATGTAGGCTTCCTCCTGTTGATGATATTGATCTCATCCTTCTCCGGGATGACCAGTTTCTCGTACATATGACCGATGTTGGCATCCGATAACAGGAAAACTGGAAGCCGGTACTGCTCGCTCAGGTTGAACGCCTGGATGGTCATGGTGTACATCTCCTGCACAGATTGAGGCGCAAGGGCTATCACCTCAACGTCCCCGTGCATCCCCCACCGGACCTGCATCACATCTCCCTGGGCTCCCACCGTGGGCTGGCCTGTGCTTGGGCCACCCCTCATGACGTTGACTATTACCATGGGGGCCTCTGTCATTACTGCCAAGCCCAAGTTTTCGAGCATAAGACTGATTCCCGGTCCACTGGTCGCGGTCATAACCTTCCTACCGGTAAAACTTGCTCCAATCAGGGAGGCTACCGCGCTGATCTCGTCCTCGAACTGGACAAATTTACGTTTCAACACGGGGAACCTTGAGGCAAGCCTTTCAGCTATCTCTGTTGCTGGGGTGATGGGATAGGACGCAAAGTAATCGCATCCAGCCGATATGGCGCCCTCCGCACACGCCCAGTCACCGTGGACGAAGTGCTCCCCGGACAATACATCAAGGGACATCACTCGACCTCCACCTCGCCTATCGTCAAGGCGAAATCCGGGCAGAGCATGGTGCACAGCTCACAAAGTGTGCATTTCTCGGGGTGAACTATCTCGGGCATGGTCGTCCCCTTCACGTTCCGTTTATCTGATTTCTCGAAGACCTTGTTCGGACAAAACTCAATGCAATAACCACAGCCTTTACACAGGCTCTCAATAAACTTGATGCTCTGACGGGCCAAATGATTAAACCTTCTTCAGAAATCAGACCCAAGTCGGGTTATAATACTTTACATTTGACCAAAAACGCTACAAATAACCACCTTTAGGCTGTATTTGAGTCATTAAAATCGAGCCACATTAGACATTTGACCAGTAATTAGGGTAATTATCAACTGCCTTTATATACTCAGATGGGGAACTCGTCTTCCTCGAACTGAGCCAGTATTGACTTGTCCTGTACTGTGATGTTCCCGTACACAATCCCGATAACCCCCGAGTAGAGCAGCTTCTTCTTCAGCGCCTTGAACTCCTCAGGTTTAATGACCTCATCTGCGACCAGCCTGTCCCTGATGGTGTCCTGTCCCATCTGGGCATGGCCTGAGCTACAAAGAACCCTCAGGAAAGCCTTCTCTACCTCGCTGAACTCCATCTGGACACCTCGACGGACGCCATGTTCATGGAAATGGAAGTATATGGATTTACCCATAACCTCTATTAGTCCAGACCCACGGATCAATCATGACTAATCTAACGGAAGTTATAGATAAATTTGGGACCCTAAACCACGTCGTCATAGCAACTGTGGAGGGAACCAGACCGAGGCTCAGACCCATGACCCTCGTGAGGCACGGTGCCTCGTTCTACTTCGCCACCGGCTCAAACGCCAACAAGGTGAAGCAGCTGGAGTCCAACCCACAGGTGGAGATCATACTCCAGTGGAAAGAGGAGCCCAACAACGGGTACATCAGACTCGACGGGAAAGCCGTAAAGGAGACAAACGTGGAAACCATCGCCCAGCTGTACCACCGGTTCGAGTACTTCAGCAAGCTATGGAAAAGCCCGGACGACCCGACCCTAGTAGTCTACAGAGTGGAAGCCAGGCGTTACGACTACATGAAGCCCGGAGAGTGGACCAGCGTCAAGATAGAGGAAAAACAGTCCGCTAGTTGACCCAGAAAAATATTTTTTTCTCGTTATATTAGGTTACTTGATGCAAGAAAAGGGGTTTAGACCCCGATGCACGGAGCCAGGTAGTAGACAAGCCTGCCCATGGGGATCTCGAAATCCATCTTGATGGGCATATCGGTGCTCAGCTCGATGGTAACCACTTCGCTGTTAGCCCCAGCCGCGTTAGCGATGTCCTGCAGGTAGCTCAGAGTGAACGTGGCGTTGCTGTCCTCGTCCACCTTCAGCTCCAGCACATCATCGCTATCAGCCAGCCACTCGCTGAAGCTGCTGCCCATGTCGCCCTCGGCGTTAATCTTTAACAGCCCCTCCTCCATCTCCACCTTAACGTGTTCAGACACCAGGTTGGCGTCCCTGATGGCCATTCTCAAGGCATCGCTGGTGATACGCACCTTGCCCTTGAAGAAAATCTTGGGTTGCGGGACCTCCTCGTCCAAGGGCTCCAGGATGGGCATCTCGAAGCGCCTGCTGTGGCCGCCCCTCTTGCAGTGGATGACAAGCCGCGCCTTCTCCTCGTTGAGAACGATACGCACCTGCTCGTCCCTGTCGACCCTGTCCAGGAAACGCAGGAACTCCTTGATATTGATACTGAGCTTGGGTTCTCCCTCGCACTGATACGAGTCGAAGAACTCGCTGGGCAGCTCAAAGTCCACCATAGCAACGTGACTGGGATCCATGGCCAGCAACTTTATCTGGGCCTCGTTCATCGTGAAAGTACCCTCCTCAACTATAACGCTGAGGGCCTTCACGAGGCTCCTGAATGGATCGATTCTTGAAACTTCAATCTCAAACAAAGTATTTTCCTCAAACGGATGCTGCTCTTTAAAGGGTTAGACTACTTAAAAAATACTCTTCTAGCTGTAATCGCGCCAAGTATGGCTGCACTTTGTACACCTAAAGAACTGCGTCATGCTCTCGTCGATGCTCCTAGTTTGAACCATCCACCAGTAAGCCTCATCGTTGCCACATTTCTCGCACTGTAGCTTGATCTTGGGCATTGTGCTGAGTTTCCGCTCCTTTTTTCCCACCACAACTATCTTCTCGACGTTTTTACTGGTCTCACGGGAAACCTTCAAGGTCCCCTCTAGGGGCTCCTCCCAGGCACACTTGGGGCATATGTAACACTTCTTTACAGGGTCTAGCTGACAGAACGACCCGCAATCTGGACAAAATTTCACCATTTTATCGAACGCCCGTTCCTAAACCCTATTGAATGGAATTTAAACATTATGCATCGAATCTAGGTTCCTTGAGATCAAATGCGCCACTTGAATCATGCCCACCCCCTCGTCCAGCACCAAGTCCAGTATCCTCTTGACGGTACCCTCTGTGAGCCCGTATGGCTCGACGACACGGTTCCTCCACCTCATCATGAAACGTGGATCGAAGTCATCTCCGCTGCGCAGGTAAATTATGGGTAGCCCCAGACCTTCGTGGATTAGCTGAATATTCAGACATGAAGAACCTGGAAAAGTTTCCTCGTCCAGTATAATGCCCCTGACCTGGCCATAATGTTTTGATTCCCTGATAAGCCCGGAGACACCCTCGGTTAATCCACCGGGGGAGAAAACGCCGCTTATTACCCCGTCCAAGGTTTTCCCTCCACGAAAAACGACGCAAACCACAAGAAAAAGATGATCCAGTTCACGTACATGAACACCTAGAGTTCTAATGTTCGGTTTGACGAAAGAGATGTTGAGCCGTTTCAGGGGTCATCCCTGAACAGTCTTACTCGTTCAGCTCTGATAGGCTTTTCTCAAACCCTTCGAGGAACTCGTCGAGCTTGCCATCGGCGTTCTCGGCCGCCCTCTTCAAGGCGTCAAGCATCTTGTTGCCCCTCTTTAGGGTTATGAAAAGCTTGCTCCTGTCCATCAGGGGGTGGGGCTTGCTGTATCCTGCCAACTCCACCTTCGCGTCCTCTATCAAGCTGCTCTGAAGCAGGTTCAAAAGTGTGTGGCTCTCGCCACTGAACTCCAGCTCCATGTGGCCCTTCTCCATCTTGGTGATGTCTATCTTCATACCAACTTCTCCTTTCCATAAGTGTTAGCAGTCTTCCGCCTCTCCATGCGTCCACAGTCGGGGCAGATGAGTTTTCCCTCCTTCTTCTCAAGGAGACCGCCGCACCTGCTGCAGAACCCGTAGATCACACCGTACTCGGAGCCCTTGAGTGAGGTCTGGTTGAGCCTGTTCTTCGTGTTGATGAGTTTGCCCTTGACGATATCGCCGCTTCTCACCGCCATATCGATGTTCTTAAGGTAGTCCTTGCTCATGTCGCTAATGTGGATCACGCCGCTGAATGTGGGGTGAACATGAGTCCCGTCCACAACGAAGATGTCTATCCTCGCGTCCCTGCGGGCCACTGAGCCGATCGACGCGATGACATCCATGCCCTCATCGGGCACTATAATCATTGGCGTGGTCTTCTTTACAATGAGCTCACGTCGAACCTTGTCAATTGTGGTCGTACCCATCGTACTCGACCTGACGTCCCCGTCCTCTTGGTACGTACCTGGACCGTCACTGTACTCCTCGATGACGGCTAATTTCTCACCTGGAAAAGTCTCCTGCTTCTCCATTTTCTTTGCTTTTGGCATTATCTTTATTTCCTTTATGATGACATCCCCGGTTTTGCCCCCCGAGGACTCTTTTTTGTTGAGTGTGAATTGACCCTTCTGGGTCTGGGTGTAATCTGAACCCGTTTGTATTAAACTAAACGGTTGGCTCCATGTAGGAGTCACCCCAGATGTCCTCCCAGTTTCGCATCCCAAGAACGACCTCAAGCTCGTTCACCGTGAGCATGGGTCTGTCGATGCCACTTATTCCGTCTATGGCTATCCTGGGGCAGGCCGTGTTCACCAGCACCTCGGGCTCGGTGTAGTTGTTGATGTGTTCGGGTCTTATCTCGTCCATGTAGATGATCACGGGAATTTTTCCAGCCTCGGTGAGCTTGCCAGCAAGCTCCTCTGCCTCCTCCAGCCTGTTTTGCCCAGGTTTGCTGGATACAAGAATCCCGAAGACCGTTGCCTCCTTGGAGATGGTGATGGCAGCCATCCTCCTTTTTGCGATATCCATGAGATCATCCTCGGTTATCCTAGATACCTCACCGTTGTATGGATTGGCAACAATCACGGGTTTACCCGTGCTCATTACTATGCCCGTTGGATGAAACTTGCCTCCGCCCACGTACAGATATGCGTCCACCTCTCCTTTGACGGCGATAACGGTCCCGTAGCTACAGCCAAGGATCTGCCCGTCCAGCGGTGTTACACCTATTCCGCCTCCAATCAGCCCCTCGACTCCCTTCTCCGCCAGCTTCTCCTTGATCTCGTCCACCTGGTGGATATGCTGAACGGTTGTGGCGAGTCCCACCATTTTGTAGCCTTCCAGTTCAGGCAGGGAGGATTCCACCAGCCGAGCCACATCCACGTCAATGCTCGCGGGGATATACAGGACAGGCACATCAAGGTCCCCGACATACTGGGCGTGGCCATAGTGGACGATGAGGCCCACGTTAAGCGCCCTTGCCTGGTCGATGGCGATGTCGCAGGCACCGTAGCACGAGTCTCCCGACAGGAAGACGCTAGCACCGGTGGCCTTGTTTATCTCG
>JAUWLH010000079.1 GCA_030613835.1 Candidatus Bathyarchaeota archaeon
TGAGAGTTTTTAATGCGTGCACCCTGTGCCAAATCCATAATGAAAACCATGGATAAAATGCGGGGGTGCATGCGCGCATAATATGGAATAGTGTTCCATCAACGTTATGTGTTCAATGTTTATGCGTTCTGCATGTTTAGTCTCAGTCACCGCTACTGTAAAGTGTGTCATAAAAACACTGACCATGTTTCGAAATCCTATTTTGATGGGACAATCGCTCAAGAGTGCATGAAATGTCATCATGTTGTGATTAATCGTAAAGGCCATGATTACCAAAGGGTTGAGGAAGCCATAAAAAAGAAGAGGAGCTTGGTGGTCGCGCATAAGAAGAATATAGAGGAACTAAGGGTACGCGCGCGTTAGTTCGTGCAAACAATATCGGATTAAGCGCGCGGATAAGAGTTGATTTGCTTCCACAAACCTACGCAAACTGTATAATATTACATGTATCAGGCAAAACCATAGGTTACGAGCTTAAATATTTACGCTCTATACTAAACCACATGATTTCCAAGGTCCTTGTCGTGGGCAATGGTGCGAGGGAACACGCCATAGTCAAGAAACTGGCGCAGGAGGAGGTAGAGATAACCTCTGTTATGGCCAAACTGAACCCGGGAATCGCCAAGCTGAGTAAACGAGTTGAACTCATGGATATCAACGACCCGGCTATATATACCCAGTTCAAGGACCATGACTTAGCTTTCATAGGGCCAGAGGCTCCTTTGGCAGTGGGCATCTCTGATACTCTCACTGAACTAGGCGTGACGGTAGCCGCACCTACAAAGGCCCTTGCTAGGCTTGAGTGGAGCAAGGCGTACGCCAGGGAGGTGCTTGATAGGAACGGGATCAAGGGAAACCCAGCGTTCAAGATATGCAAAACGGAGGACCATGTCCGTGCTTTTCTCGACGAATACCCAGATGTAGCCGTGAAGCCTGACATTCTGACAGGGGGAAAGGGCGTCAAAATATCGGGGCAGCACCTAACGGATAGAAAGGAAACGGAGGCATACGCGCATAAGCTGATCAAGAAGGACGGACTGGTGGTGCTTGAAGATAAGCTAATTGGCAAGGAGTTCACCCTTCAGGCGTTCGTCGACGGGACAAGGCTCCACTTCATGCCCCTTGTTAGGGACTTTAAGCGGGCCTACGACAACGACGAGGGCCCAAACACGGGCAGTATGGGAAGCTTCAGCTGTGCGAACCATGATATGTCTGACCTACCGAAGGCGACAATCTCAAAGGCAAAGAGGACCATGCAGGCGACAATTGACACCGTCCGGAAAGAGGTCGGTCCGTACAAGGGGCCCATCTACGGGGGCTTCATGGCCACCGAGGACGACACATACCTCATCGAGTACAACTGCAGACTCGGGGACCCCGAGGCAATCAACGTGTTGAGCCTCCTGGAGACGCCATTAACAGATGTAGGATACGGGATGGCAAACTGCAGACTACCCAAAATAAGCTTCAGCAAGAAGGCGACGGTCTGCGTTTACCTAGTGCCCGAGGGATACCCAGTTGCCCCAGTCAAGGACCAGCCCATCTATGTGGCCGATGGCGTCCAGTCCGAGCTGTACTACGCATCCGTCTACGATGACGTTGGCATCATCAAGACCACCGGTAGCAGGGCGGTGGCGTTACTGGCGAAAGGAGAATCGGTAACTGAGGCACGGGAGAAAGTCTACAGTGACATCGACAAGATCACCGGAAGGCTCCACTTCAGGACCGATATCGCCAAGGGAATCCCATAACCTTCTTAATGTCATCAACAACATTCACGGTGGGGAGTATTTGTCGAGGAACAAGCTAGCTGACCTTGAGGCGTTGCTATACGCCGCAAGCAGGCCCATAGGGCTGACGGATATCGTCACTAGGCTCAGGCTTGAAAACGAGCGCGAGGCATCGGACCTCATCAAAAAGCTTGCGTTAACCTACGAAGAAGACGAAAGTGCGATAGAGATAAGCATGCTGTCCAGGGAAAGAGCCGTTCTCCAGCTAAGAACCGCGTTCACGAAGCAGGCTGGAAGGTACTCGCTCAAGCCGCTGCTCACCGAAGGACCCCTGAAGACATTGAGCTTCATAGCGTACAACCAACCTATCGAGCAGAAGGAGGTGGCCAGCGCGAGGGGAAGCCAGGCATACAAGCACCTAGCGCTCCTTGATGAGATGGGGCTCATCGACCGGGAGAAGGAGGGGAGGACCCGTATCATCAGGACCACGCAGGACTTTGCTGATTACCTAGGACTCAGTACCGACAGGACCATTATGAGGCGCGAGCTTAGAAGCATGTTCAGGAAGCTTGAGCTAGACCAAATGGAAAAGAAATAAGTTTTTCATCCCACCTGGCTTATTGCACTCATGAGCAAAAAGACGGTAGCCCCCACGGTCCTAGTGATAATACTGGTTTTATCTGTTTTCATCTACAACCAAGGATACTTGGACCCGTTCCTAGGACCCAGTGAATCAGGGGGCTCTCCCGATGAGCCAGAGCTACCTTCCGCTGATGACACCATAACTATCGCCGCCTTCAACATCCAGATTCTTGGGAAATCCAAGCGAGAGAAGACGGAGGTGATGGATATCCTCGCCAGGACTGTTAGGGAGTTCGATGTAGTCCTAGTCCAGGAGATCAGGGACGCCTCGGAAACCACGGCGCCGATATTCCTTGATATCATCAACGCCCTCGATGGCCCCGAGTACGCGTTCATCCGCAGCGAGCGTCTCGGCAGGTCCACCAGCAAGGAGGCCTACGCTTACTTCTACAACACCTACACAGTATCATATCTTGACGGGACCGCCCGCGTATGGGATGACGAGGAAGATATCTTCGAGAGGGAGCCCTACATCGCGGGCTTCGTCGCGGGGGAGTTCGATTTCACCCTTGTGGGGATCCACTCTAAACCTGATGACGCGGTGAACGAGATCGGCAGCCTCACCCTCGTATTCGACGCCATCAAGGCGAATCAGGATGACCAAGACATCATCGCCTTGGGAGATTTCAACGCGGACGGTAGTTACTATAACGAGAACGATGCTACCCAGCCCCTGATGGACTCCAAGTATCATTGGACTGTGTCCAACGAGATGGACACAATGACCAAGACGGACTGGACTTACGATAGGATAGTGATGCTTGACTCTACCTATTCAAGCGAGTACATCATGGACTCCACGGCAGTCTACTACTTCAACGAGTTCCATGGGCTCAACCAGTCATTCACCGAGGAGGTCTCGGATCATTTCCCGATATTCGCTGAGTTCAGGGTAGACGGACCCGACGATGACTGATGGAGCACTTAACAATGGTTTGGGCTCATCAAAACAACCGTGACACATCTCCCTTTCATGGTCACAAGGTTCCCCCTGCCGCGCTGAGTACCACGAAGTTCCTTTTTCCCCTTCATGACAACGTTTTATAGCCGCCCAGCCAAGTCTGGGTGTGGTGAATAAGCGGGATGAGCGAGTCAGCGAGCACACTTGAGATAGTAGCTTATATCGTCGGGATTATTCCCAGTGTCTACTTCGCTTACAGATTGGTATTGGAAGCGTACCACTACGTAACGAAAAAGGATGACGATTTCCTCTAATGGAACCGCGAGAGAAATTCTGCTCCTACTGCGGGGCACTGATACCCTACATGGATGAGTCCTGCCCATCATGTGGCAAGGCTCAGCCCCCCATGCCGGGCATGAGAATTGCAGTCGAGAGACCTTCAAAGAAAATTTGGCTTGCGGTGCTACTGAGTCTCCTAATCACAGGTCTAGGACAGGTGTACATCGGCCAGTGGAGGAAGGGTATAGCCTTCTTCGTTGGAACATTCCTCATGGGCTTCGTGCTCTTCGATATTGTCGATTACGGTCTCATCATGCTGTTTGGCACTATAATGGCGATTATCTCTGCCTATGATGCCTACATGACGCTGAAGAGCGGGGCAAAATAATTTTTTTCAACAGGTTCGGAGCTTGATCTAGTTTTTCCTTTTCATTGAATCATTCTTGAAATCCAAGATAAATTGATGGAGAATATTGGGTAATACCTGACGAATTCATGTGGTTGCGAGGGTCTGCGCGGAAGCGTGTTCTTTAAAAAGAATATCAACCAATGTTATCGTTTTCGATAATCGTGGAAGCGATTAGAAAACTCGGTACAGGGCTTACAGTAAACATCCCACTGTTTGTGACCAGAGGATTATGGGTGCCCTGTACCCGGCCAAGAGACAGTGATATCATCGTTGGCTAAATTTCAAATTGCTAGACCTGTTAATTAACTTATTGTTCAGTATTTACACAATATTTTATTATAATATATAGCATGATCGGTATAGTACTGTACATGATGTACTGTTTCGAGTTTCTGTTATCTGCCAGATTTAAAAAATTGTCGTAGTCAAATATTGATCTTAACTTGACCAGTTGCACTAGCGGAGTCGATTTAGGCAATATTCAACGGGTTTATAGAGGGAAATGGCTTTTCTTATCCAGTGAATCATTCTTGAAGTACGAGATAAAGTACCAGCCCAGCTACAGCATGCTTGAGGTGGAGTTGGAGAAGGATGAGAGGATAACAGGCGAATCTGGGGCCCTCACTTACATGAGTCCTAACATCGATGTCAACGCAAGGACAAGGGAGAGGAGCCTTCTTAGCAGCCTCAAGACCAGCATACTAGGCGGTCAGAGCTTGTTCGTCACTGATTTCACGTCAATGGATGGACCAGGGAAATTAGCCCTCGTCGCGGCGCCCATCGGGGACATCATCAAGCTTGATATCAGCCCCGAGAACGGGTACATCATCCAGAAATCAGCATACCTAGCATCAACCCAGGAAATCGATCTGGACGTGAGGTGGGAGGGTTTCACCCGCGGCCTGTTCGGACAGGGCCTTTTCATGGTGAGGACCTCGGGGAACGGTGACCTGTTCATAAACAGCTTCGGAGCCCTTGACAAGCATGTGCTTGCGCTTGGTGAGCAGCTGGTTGTTGACAATTTTCACCTGGTTGCGTTCAGCGATACCTGCGAGTACGAGGTTCGCAAGTTCGGTTCATGGAAGGACACATTGTTCAGCGGGGAGGGCCTGGTGACCTACATCGAGGGACCCGGTGAGGTCTACATACAGACCAAGAACCTGAGGGAGTTCGTTGATTGGATCTGGCAGCTAATCGGGCCGAAGGTGGCGATGAGGACAAGAAGTAGATGATCGATACCATCTACTTCGACAACTGGAACACGCTGGTCAAGGCCCCTAAGCTCATGAAGCGGGGCAGCAGCACAAGGATATTCCAGGAGTATCTCAGAGGTCAGGGCCTTGAGGTGCCAGATAACTTCATCGATATCTACGTCCTCATTGCTAGGGCACAGAACATGAAGGCCAAGAAGGATGGCCACAGAGAGCCTGATTACAGGCAGAGGCTTGAGGAGGTATTCACGGAGCTGGGTCTACCTGGTCCCGTCGAGCACTCCAAAGGCGCGTGGGAGCACTACCTGAAGAAATGGCCCGAGCAGACTGAGTACTTCAACGGGGTCCCCGAGATGCTGGCAGACCTCAAAGAGAGCTATAAGCTGGGAATCATCACCAACTACATGGATGGACCCACGTGCAGGGTAGTCTTTGAGAAGCTGGGTTACGATGATATTTTCGACTCGTTGGTGGTCTCCGAGGAGCTTGGATACATCAAGCCGGCCCAGATACTGTTCGAGACCGCGCTGAAGGAGACGGGTTCAAGGCCTGAGAACAGTGTCATGGTGGGTGATACATTCGGCGCTGATGTCGTGGGTGGCAATCTCGCAGGTATGAAGACGGTGCTTGTTGATATATATGACAACCAGCACGAGAACTACCACAAGGCAACAGCCGTCATCAACGATATAATCGAGTTCCCCGAAGCCCTGAGACACCTCTAGGTTCCAGCGATCTCTATTATTTCCAGGAGGTCCTTCACTATTTTTTCGCAGCCTCCGTCGATAAGCCTCTGTGCCCACAGCTCGTCCCTCCAGTAGCCGATGAAATCAACGTTTGCGTTCCTTGCGGTGGTGAGGTCAGTGGTGGTGTCCCCGATGTACAATGTCTCCTCCGGCTGGGCCCCGACTTGATCTATCGTTACCAGGAGCTGTCTCGCATCCGGCTTTGGGTGGAGGGTATCGTCCCTGGCAACTACAGCGTGGAAAAACTCGCCCAATTCGTACATCTCAAGGACCCTGTCGGCGTAAGCCCGGTGGCTCCTCGTACAGATTCCAAGCCTGTACCTTTCGGCGTGAAGGGCCTGGATGGTCTCTAATGCGTTTGGCTTGAGCTTCATCGTCAGCAGCGCATCGAGCTCTATGTTGTTCATCACTTGGTCCAGCTCGATCAGGGTGGACTCCAAGTTCTCCTTGGGCAGCCCGAACTCCAGGAGGGTCTTGGCACCTCCTCTGGTGACCATGTATGCCTTCCTACGGTCCTCGATGTGCTCCACCATCCCATTACGTCCTAGGAGCTCCTTGATCTGCTCTCCCATCTTCTCATAGTCTATCTTGCTCTCAACCAGGGTCCCGTCTAGGTCGAAGACAACGGCTTTGTATGGCATCAGAGTTATTCCGAGCCCATGGCTTATGAACTCTGCCATGAATGAAATCTTTTTTAAATTGGCTCGTGGTTCATTGGGAAGTGACGGGCGAGTAGTTCAGGGGTATGAATGCCTGGTTTGCAACCAGGAGGTCGGGGGTTCAATTCCCCCCTCGTCCACTTTTAAATAATATTAGTTAAATAACATGTGCACACCATGCGCTCTATCTTCGGTCATATCAGAGAGTTTCGGTGAATTTTGGATAAAGGAATCGAATCGGAGATTCTTTCCTCGACAGCGCATAAGAATATTAATAAAACAGATAAAGTGACTTATGATTGGGGACGGGAATGGAGAGAGAGACAAAAAAAATCGTCGAGGAAGAACTAGAATCCAAGGTCCAGGAAATAGAGCAGAGGTTTCAAGCTCAAATTGAACAAGAACTAGACCAAGTAAAGGAACAACT
>JAUWLH010000081.1 GCA_030613835.1 Candidatus Bathyarchaeota archaeon
TCTATTAACCTCCAGTAGTGGAAGGTTTTTGGACTCGATATCCGCGATAATTGGCCTGTCCTATAACAGAACTTATGAAGGTGAACCGGCCATGCGGTTGGAGGCCATCGCAAGTCATGGTGATCCTGATTCAATCAAATATTCACCTGAAATAGAGGAAATAAATGGTAAATATATCCTAAATACATCCAATACACTATATAAATTGTTAAAATATAAAAATAAGCATAAAAATAAGGATATAGCTGCTTACGGTCAAAAATATCTAGTTTATGGGCTCACAGACATTGTGAAATACCTAAGGGATTCAACAGGAATTAATAAAGTTGCTTTATCCGGTGGAGTTTTTGTCAATGATTATATTACCTCCACCATCAGCGATCGCTTGGAAACTGATGGTTTTGAGGTGTATAGGAACACAAAAGTACCTCCAGGTGACGGCGGAACAGCCTTAGGCCAGGTTGTCAACGCGTTACATCACGTGATATGATGTGATATCACACCATTTTGATGCTGGTGGGCGAGGCCAATTCCAAGATTCCGGATACGAGTTCTTCTTCGAATCTAGCGAGACTTTTAGGGTCCAAGTTAAACTCTCCTGATTCAATCAATGTAGCGTATTCTTTTAGTTTTCCAGCTAAAACATGATACTCTTCAAAGGGCCTCTCATCAAATACTCCCATATAACTCAATAACACGACGGTAAAAATACTGGAGACCACATTCTTACGAGCTTGTGCTAAAGAACGACTAAAAGAGCCCCTACTCACTCTTTTTTGTCTAAATAGAGTTTTTTGGTTAAAAGAAACCTTTTCATCTGATATTATGTCCGTAAGAAGATCAATAATAAGTGTTTCAAATTGTGTACGTGTTAAATGGCTATTTTTAAGTAGTAAATCAGTTAAAGGGTCCTGAAATGTCTTTTCGATGATATTTTGGTAAGATTCAACACTCATTTTCACTAGTTCTCCTATACAACCTCATTGACAAAAGGGACAACCGGTGTTGACAAAATTGTATACCAAATATATAAGGTTACTCTCAAAGGTTAAGAGTAACAAAAAGCGGTAAATCAACGGTAAATGTATCAAATATACATAAAATATAGATCATAATTAACATATTTATGTAAGCGTCGTTTTAGAAACGCTTAATTTCCTAGCATTTCCACTGTGATATCATGGTCAACCTCAATGATTTAGCGATAAATTGTGACGAAATCACTCCAATAATACATAAATTCATACTCGAAACAGTCAAAAATACGGGTCTAAATGGAGTCACGATCAATGTCAGCGGAGGAATAGACTCCGCAGTCACGGTTCATCTAGCAGTACAGGCACTGGGGCCTGAAAGGGTAACAGCTATCACTATCCCGGAGCGTGATGTCACGCCCGAGAGTGATATCACTGATGTGATGTTACACTGTAAACAGTTAAATCTCACGTGTAACACGGTGGAAATCACGCCCATATTACATGTGATGCGTGATATCCTTCCTGGGTATGATATCACAGATCGGGTCACGTGCGGGAATATCAGGTCCAGGCTTAGGATGTTAATCGCCTACCATCACGCCAACGTCGAGGGCAAGCTTGTGATGGGCACATCAAACAAGACAGAGTTGCTGACTGGTTTCTTCACAAAATACGGGGATGGTGGCGTTGATTTCATGCCGCTGGGAGACCTGTGGAAGTACAACATTAAACAGTTAGCTAAATACTTGGAAATTCCTGAAAATATTATCAAAAAGGCCCCGTCTCCTGGATTTTACAATGGCCACACAGATGAGGATGAGCTGGGAATGATCTACGACAACATAGACCTCATACTTTATTCTTATGGAAGAGGACTCACAATCAATGAAATATCAGAGGACCTAACAATTGATGAGTCAGAGGTAAAGAGGATGCTGAACCGCGTAAAAGCAAACCAACATAAACGAGCAAATCCACTAATCTTAAGACTGAGTTAAACACTCACATTACGTCGGAGGGCTCAATATGGGTCGAAAAAGGCAGAAAGCATCAAACATAATCAAGAGAAGGCTCCCATCACAGTATCTCTGCCCAAACTGCGGTAAGAATACTATATCCATCATACTCAAACTGGACGAGGGCGTTGGCAGGATCATCTGCGCCTCGTGCAGCCTCAAGAGCCAGTTCCCCGTACCTGAACACGTTCAACCGGTTGATGCCTACTGTATCTTCGTAGACAACTATTATGGCGTCGAGGAGCCGGCGATCCAATGATGGGTGAGGTTGAGCAGTACCTACTCGACCAAATAAAGGAGAAAGGAACAGTCCACTTCACTCTTGTTGACCCAGACAAATCATCGGGTTATGACTGCGCATTAATAGCCGCAGAGGCCGAGAAGGGCGGGACCACGGCAATAATGATAGGAGGATCCACCCTTGCGTCATCATCCGACCTCGATGACGCTATAAAACGCATCAAGGAACACGTTAACGTTCCCGTGATCCTGTTCCCGAACGGGCCAATGGGCGTTAGCAGGTACGCTGACGCCATCTGGTTCATGTCACTTCTCAACTCCCAGAACCCGTACTACTTAATTGACGCCCAGATGCTCTCGGCTCCAATAGTGAAAAAGTATGGATTGGAGGCCATCCCCATGGGGTACATCATCGTGGGAGATGGGTGCGTTGCCGGATATGTGGGGTACGCTAGGCCCATAAGCTTCAGGCACCCACAGCTAGCTGTCGGGTACAGCCTTGCAGCTGAGACCCTCGGGATGAGGTTCGTCTACCTTGAAGCAGGCTCAGGAGCTATGGAGCCCATTCCATCAATGATTGTGGGGGCGGTAAGCAAGCACCTTGACATCCCAGTCATTGTGGGAGGAGGCATAAGGACCCCTGAGAAGGCTTATGTGGCCAAGAAGGCAGGCGCGAGCGCCATCGTGACAGGGACTCTCGTAGAGGAAGAATCCCAGGTCAGGGAGAGGATCAGCGAGATAGTGAAAGCTATCTCAAATTAGCCTATTTCTGCCCACGGCATAGTTTAAAGCCCCTAGAATCCTTTTGTAACCACTTAGCTAATCAGTCCACTCCGAGGGAGCCCACTTGATAGACGTAGAGATGCCGCCACATTACAAGAAGTACTTCACAGAGCTTGAGAACAGGCTCAACCACCTCTATGGGATAGCCACGGATGCCAGGAAGAAGGGGCTGGACACGGTCCTTGAGGTTGACAGCAAGATCACTGCCGATATAGCGGAGAGGATCGAGAAGCTCATCGGGCCACCTGGCATCACCCAGCGCATGAGGGAGCTGGAAGGAATGGATAGGAGGGAGATGGGTTTCAAGGTGGCCACTGAGATAGCCCTGGGGCGCTTCGGAACGATGGAGAAGGCCCAGGCAGCAGACCAGGCGATACGGACAGCCCTCGCCATTATAACTGAGGGGGTCACAATCGCACCAATACAGGGCATACCCGAGATTAAGATCAAGAGAAACCCCGACGGAACGGAGTTCCTATCCATGTACTTCGCGGGGCCCATCAGGCCAGCGGGCGGGACGGCCCAAGCGCTGACTCTGGTAATTGGTGATGTCGTGCGCAGGGCACTGAACCTGGATAAATGGCAGGCCCCAGAGGACGTGGTGAACCGTTTCATCGAGGAGGTAGGGCTTTACACACGAAGCGTCAGGCGTTTTCAGTACCATGTAACGGACGATGACTTGGAGGTGGCCATGAAGGCGCTGCCGGTCGAGCCCACAGGGGTGAGCACGGACCCCTACGAGGTTTCTAATTACCGCGACGTGCCCGGGATAGAGACCAACAGGCTCAGGGGAGGAGCTCTCATCGTTGTCGTCGACGGCGTCGTTGGCAGAGCCAGGAAGCTGGTGGGAATCTGCGAGAATATAGGAATTGAGGGCTGGGATTGGCTCCACCAGATGGGAAAGAAGAAAGACGATGATGGCGAGGGCAAAAAAAAGCCCACGGCTCAGTACATGGACGAGGTCATCGTGGGGAGGCCTGTGTTCGGGTTTCCCAACGCAAGGGGAGGGTTCAGGCTCAGGTATGGCAGGTCCAGAACCACGGGTCTAGCTGCATGCGGCATGAATCCAGCCACAATGATCGCCCTGAACGGTTTTATGAATACGGGGCTCCAGCTTAGGGTCGAGCTACCCGGTAAATCCTCGGCCGTTTGCCCCGTGGACTCAATAGAGCCACCCATCGTGCGCCTGAAGGACGGCTCGGTGATACAGGTGGTAGATGAGGCCCACGCGCGTGAGGTCTACGACCAGATCGAGCGTATATTATTCAACGGGGATATCCTGTTCAACGCGGGTGACTTCATCCAGTTCAACCGTCATCTACTCCCGGCAGGCTACGACGAGGACCAGTGGAGATACGATGTCGAGTCTGAGATAGCCTCGAAAGGTGAAAAAGTGGTAGAGGAGATCACTGGCCTCACCATGGAGCGCATCAATGAACTCTTGGGTGACCTGGTGAAGCCGCCTACGCCACAGGAATCACTTTCATTGTCCAAGACTGATATCCCTCTTCACCCGAGGTACACCTACGACTGGCCAACCGTGAAACGCGAGGACCTGCTGGCTCTCAGGAACACCCTAGCTGAGCAGTGGGAGGGCCGATCAGGAGGACTCAGGGTCTCACCCGAGGAGAAGGAGACACTTGAGGTGTTATTGGTGCCCCACTCGGTATCCCAGGGAACCATCAGGTTCGATGAGCCGGACATCATTCTTGAGAAATGCCTCGCGTTGGACCACCGCTACGTGGAGGCTGACGAGGAAGAAAGCCTCCAGCAGGTAAACGAATGGTCGGGCATAACGGTCAGGCAAAAGTTCTACGTGTATGTGGGTGCCAGAATGGGGCGACCCGAGAAAGCCAAGGAGCGCAAGATGAACCCGTACCTCCACTGCATCTTTCCCGTCGGGAACGGGGGAGGCCCCCAGAGGAACATAGCGAGGACCAAGCGAGGAGACAAGGTACGGGTCGAGATGGCGAAGATCAGCTGCCAGGAGTGCGGCTTCCCCGCGATGGGCCCCATCTGCGATAACTGTGGATCATACACGGTTATGGAGAAACGGTGCCCACGGTGCAACACGCCCCAGACCGGCGAAAAGTGTCCGAGGTGTAAGATAAACACCGTCGCCTATGGTTGGGCAGAGATAGACCTCCGCGTACAACTGGAGAGCGCCAGAAAACACATCGGTGGCAGCATCCCCGACAAGATCAAGTGCGTTAAGCGCCTCATGAGCGACATCAAGATGCCTGAACACCTCGGGAAGGGAATACTGAGAGCCCGCTACGACCTCAGCGTCTTCAAGGACGGCACCCTCAGGTTTGATCTCACTGATATCCCTCTCACTCACTTTACACCAGATGAAGTAGGAACCCCGGTCGAGAGGCTCGTAGAGCTAGGTTACACGGTTGATATGCAAGGCACGCCGCTGACGAGGGGCGACCAGATGCTTGAGCTGTTCGTACAGGACATCGTGCTCCCCGAGGACTGCGGAGACTACTTGGTCAAGGTCACAAAGTTCCTCGATGACGAGCTCCGTGACTTCTACAAGATGGAGTCCGAGTACAACATAACCTCCAGGGACCAGGTCGTTGGCGAGATAGTCTTCGGCATGGCGCCCCACACCAGCGCCGCCATCGTGGGCAGGATCATTGGCTGGACGACAGTGCGCAACTGCTACGCCCACCCGTACTGGCACGCGGCCAAGAGAAGGAACTGTGACGGGGACGAGGACGCCATCATGATGGCCCTTGACCCGCTCCTCAACTTTAGCAAGGCGTACCTCCCCGAGGCGAGCGGGGGGCTCATGGATGCACCATTGTTCGTCATACCCAACCTGAACCCCAGTGAGGTGGACAAAGAGAGCCACAACGTGGATGTCATCGCCCGGTACCCTCCCGAGTTCTATGCCATGACCATGAGGAGAGCCGCCCCAAACGAGTACGGCCCGCTCGTGGACACACTTGGGGGGCGCCTAGGCACCCCGGCCCAGTACACAGGCCAACACTATACCCACGAGTGCACCAACATCAACCTTGGAAGCCAGCTGGGCACCTACAACGTCCTAAAGTCCATGCTCGATAAGCTGGAGAGCCAACTCGACCTCACAAAGAAGCTCAGGGCAGTAGAGGGCAAGACAGTGGCCCTCAAGATACTCAACAGTCACTTCATGAAGGATATAGTGGGCAACCTCAGGGCCTTCACACGGCAAAAGTTCAGGTGCAGCAAGTGCAACAAAAAGTACAGGAGGCCGCCGCTGAAAGGCCGCTGCGACAGGTGCGGAGGGCCCATACTCCAGACAGTGTACAAGGGAGGCATCACCAAGTACCTCAAGGCGGCCAAGGATATCATCTACAAATACGACCTAGGTGATTACTACGTGGACAGGATCAGGCTCGTCGAGGAGGAGATCAACTCATTGTTCTACGAGGAGCCCGAGGAGGGGACCCAGAACCAATTCGACCTCATGGCCTTCATGAAACCCAAGGCCAAGGACTAACTCGGAAAGGTTATTATTGGACTCATGAGATAGCTCAGTCGAACAACAATGAGCAAAAAGAAAAAACAGCAAAGCGTGGGCATGCCGCAGAGCAGTGCGGGCCTGATGAGGTTCTTCCAGGACGAGACCAACGGCGTTAAGATTCCGCCGGAGTTCGCGTTAGGGGCAGCTGTCGTGCTCATTGTAGCAGTTATAGCAGCGAGGATATTCTTCCCCATCGTGTAGACGCCCGAATAGGGCCAGTTTACAGATTCATGGAGAGAGGAGACTCGATGACCGAGAAGCCAAAACGAGATCTAGTGATTATGGGCGTGAAGCCCATCATGAACTACGTTGTCGCATGTATGACCCTGTTCAACGACGGCAATGAGACCGTCCGGATAAGGGCGCGGGGAAAGCACATCAACAAGGCCGTGGACACCGTGCAACTGCTGCGCA
>JAUWLH010000018.1 GCA_030613835.1 Candidatus Bathyarchaeota archaeon
CAACATTCCAAATGATCGTATGGAGTTAAAAATCAAAGACAAACTAGATGAAAAACAAACCCAGTTTGACAGAGATAATTATAATTTTGTAGTTATCGATGCTTCAATGTTGATGACTGATTTGACTACACTATGCGATTATATACGTGATTATAATGAGTATACAGAAAATACCCTTCTCTGGGGTACGATTATATATCGGAGAAAATGGGAGTTCAACCAAAATGGCGTTTCATCCATTCTTGAATTAGTTCATCACCCAAATCAAAATAATGACACACGAATTGCCCGAGACCTAATCCAAGAAATATTATTCGAACAATTAGAATAAGTCCCAATTATGCTTGAGATAACTGTTGATGAAATAGTGTAACGTTTTTTCCCAATGCTAGTTTGAGTTAGTCATATACTTATCAAATCGAGTAAGAATAGTATTCACGCGCGAGCTGTTTATGGCTGTTTATATGAGTGTTTGATATCGTTTATCCTCATTCCGAGAATACCTTGAGGCCTAAATAGTAAAAACAATACCAAAAAACCCATCGATAATAAAGGACGATACGCACCAACCCAGACCCCAACCACATGTTGCCCCAACATAGTTAGAACAATATCTGAAAAACCAACAAATAAACCACCAATAAAAGCACCTCTAAGATTATCAAACCCACCAACAAGAGACGCAGCTAATATTGGCGTCATAATCCAAGAACCCATAACTGGTGTCGTTTTAAACCAAAGACTCATCAATGCCCCAGTTAACCCAGCAAAACCCCCAGCTAAACCCCACTGAATAGCCCATAAACGTTCAGGGTTCAAACCTTGTACCTGAAAAAGCATATAGTTCTCTAATAATGCGCGATAAGATAAACCAAAACTAGTTTTACGCACATATCTTATTGAAACGGCTAAACTGAACACCATGAAACTGGAGACAAGAAAAACCCCAGGTATGGCGCCAATGTGGAAATCATATTCTTTCAATAGAAAAGAAAAAGCCCAGAGATCCAGTGTATCTCTAACCCATTGTGCATAAATTTCGAGCAGCCCAGTCAACGCTAAGCCTACACCCAGAGATGCCAACGTAATCAATATCTCGCTTCTCTTTCTACGAATCAACGGCTGAATGATTGTGGTGTATATTATTGATGATAGTATGGAACAAGCTATGAACGCGATGGGTAACCCAAGGTAAACAGGATAGCCTAGTAGCTTTGTGTTTGTGAACCCAATGTAGGCACCGATAGCCATTACTGGACCAACACTGTAGTTTGGTGCTCTAGTGTAAGTGTATGTTAATGTAAATGATAATGCTAACATAATGAGGGATGAGGCATAGACTAATGCAGCCATTACCACGTTCATATTCATTATTATATTCAACTAAAACCGTCAACCATAAAAGGTTAACGTAAAAATCAATGTGCTTACATGCACGCGCATTTTACCTTGCCAACTCATGAGAAATTAATAGGGATTGTGCATAATTAGTTACATAGTAGTTACCAAATTTTCATCGATGTACTATTGCAACGTGGAATAATATTTACTAGAAGAAATTCAATATCCCTGTTACTAGTAAATCTGTGTTAATATCCCATCTCCAGCACCTTTCTTAACACCCAATTTAGGCGCGCGTGCTCTTAAGAGGGCTTACGACCCACAAGTATCTTCAAGTAATGCGTGTCTAAACAAAATACTACACTTTGATTTTCTCATACTGCAACTCAAAATGTAGCTTATGTTTTGCTTCATCCTCAGCAAGAGAAACAAGCAATGAGCGAGCATCTTCATTCTGAATTATCTCCGCCATTTTCAAATATAATTTGAAAGCGGATTTCTCCTTGAACATAGCTAACTCAAGAGCATCCTGATAATCCATATCAGGTCCAATGTTTACCAATGGAACCGTTTCTTCATCTAAAGTCACCATGGATTTGAGTACCTCAATATTGAGCTCCCCGCTGTTAATTGAACCAGCTTTTTTCAGTTCAAGAAGTTGTTGATAGTGCCCATTCTCTTCTCTGGCAAACCCTTCAAATAGCTCCTTAATAGACGGGTTATTAACAATCGATGCAAGTTCAGTGTAGAACTGGACTGCTGATTTCTCCTCACCCATAGCAAAATCAATGACATCTTCAAATCTCTCAAAAATCTTATTTTCATCAGTCATATTCTCACTAGATTTATACGCTGCGTACCTTCGAACGAACTGTTCTTGATATGTATTCTCAATCGCCTTGGAAGACCTTGCCCTCCGAACAGCTCCAATAGCACCTTGGGGTGACATACCCGTCGATACAAGATACGACGCAGATACTATTCCCGACCTTCCTAGCCCCCCAAGACAATGGATCATGAGGTTTCCTCCTTTATCCAATACATCGGTTATCCAATCCACAGTGTCATCCATTTCTGGAACAGATGAAACACTGTGATCCAATATCGGGAAATGTTTAGTTTTGAACCCAGCCTTCACATAGGCATCAAGTAAATCTTCTACACCGTAATCTTGGAACTCGTTTGAAGTGATTAACGTCAATACATGAGTGATTTTTTCTTTTTTCATCACTGAAATATCTTCTTTCAATGAACGACCTCGGTCTTTTCTACCCGGTAATATAGTTAATCCAATTTTACCTGGCGTAGTAATGTTCGGGTCTAGCCAGTCAATCCTAAGTGGTCCTGTTGCTTTTATTCTATCAGTAAGCTGTTTTGATACATGCCCAACCGTATATAGGGCCCAGAGTTTCTGCCATTTATTCGACTCTTCATAGGTTAATGTACGCCCGGAATACCATAACTGGCCTATTAGAAGTTGTTGAACGTTCCGGTCCTGATGAATTATTGAAGGGTACAAAGACCTAAGGAACCGAATTGTGTTATAGGCTCTTATAAATTCAGGTTTCGTGATATTCGTTGTTTCCACAGGTGGAATGGGTCTTCCGAGGTCTCGAACTTTCATGAGGGCATCTGTTATTTTTACTGCCTCTGCTAGGTCTTCTTCGCTCTCAACTGGTGTCCAGATATACATCAAGTCATTTTCCAGTTTGATGAGGTCTTTAAGGGCATGACCGTAATGAGTAAAGAAAAAATCGATTAACCAGACATTCTCGTGCCCATCGATGATGATATTAGCCCCGTTTAAGTCGCCGTGGATGTAGGAGAAATAGGCTGACCCTTGGGCTTTGGGTTTCAGTTTTTCCAGTTTCGTGGAGTAGAAAGTGTATACGTTGGGGAATTCGTGACCTGTAGGAAGACGGAGAACGGGTTTGTCCGCGTTGGACCCTAATACCATCTCAACCTTCTGCTTCATTCGTTCAGCGTAACCGGGGTCAATATTGTAGTAATCTAAAAGGTTACAGTATTCACGATTAGCTGCTGTATAGAACCTACCAAGTTGGTCTATGAGAACCGTTCTGAGCATTGTTTCTCCTTTTTCTTTTGATATTCCATTCATGTACAGTTTCTGGAACGTGTTCGATGTTCTTCCACTCATGGCAGCGTATCTGTACTTGAGGGCGCCTCTTCCCTTGAAGTCAACAAAATCTACTATCCGTGGGGCATTATTTCCCATAACACTTTCTATCTTTTCGAATGACGCACGTTCATTTCCAATCTCGTCTTGCTTACCTATCTTAATGACATGTGGTACCTCAGAATGGCCATGTATATCCTCACTTTCAGAGAGTAGAACTAGATTACCTGAATACCCCCCTGTCAAAGTCTTCAGCTTGACAATACGTGAGTCTCGGAAGAGATATCTAATGATCATAGAATCTGTCTGAGAAAACTCGACATCCATCTCTTCGAACTCAACCTTTGGATATCCTTCACTATCCAGTTTAGGTAGATCAATTTCCACTTCTGATCCAGCTAGGAAGTTTGTGAATTCTCCTATGGATGAGAAAACATGGACCCCGAATAAACGCTTCATTTGCTCTAGCGCTAAATAATGGTTCGATTTGGATGAGCTTGCAGTTAAAGCGGAACATACTGCTAACTGAATCTTGGGGAACCTCGCCTTCAATTCGTATGCTAGGAAGAATATCTTCGCATCCGTCCAAACCCCCATAAGTCCTACACGTAAGGGTTGATCTATGAATTCCGTTAGATGGTCTGTGAGTTTTGTTCCAATAAAATCGCTAAGGCTCACAGAATCCACTATAGTCACAGGTCGGTTTGCGTATTCTTCGGGAACATGGAAAGCTAATTCGGTGCCGTCGGTTTCGTAAATGCCGTGATCTCCAGGCTGTCTTAGATGTTCCTCTTGGAGAGAATCTTGATTATAATGCCAATCTCGGATATGTATAATTTTCATTTTTTCGATGGGAAGGGCATATGCCCATTTCATGACTCTAGCAATCGGACCGTTTTTTGGGTCTTCTCCCATAAGACGTTTTGTTTCTGCGTACCCAATGTGGAGCATGCTGGGTATGGGGTCATATCTTTCTATTGGTTTTATGAAATCGTTTTGTAGCGATTGCGTGATTAATATTGCAAGAGGCACTGTTTTCACTGTTAAATAATTGAGTTGATTACGTATATGCGCTCTCCGGTTTTATATTCCAAGAGCTTATTTCATTTCGTCTGGCATATAACCTGAAATGACGCGCTCATGATTTATTATAGCTACAAGGAACCCAATAGGTATATTTTAGCTGATTAGAATAGTTGCGGCTTCTTTTCTGTCATCATCTGAAACCGTATCCATATCGATATACTCGTATGCAATACTAAACCGCGCGAGCGGTTCAAAGGTCAGACCAAGCCTTAACTCACAAACGGTAACAGGCTAATAAATATCGTATAGTTAAACCTATATTATAGTTATAACTATAACATTCTATGGCATCATTAAACACCAGACAGATAGCGGCGATAGGCGTGATGGGCGCACTAACAACCATCGCAACCATGATGTTCGCTTTCCCAATACCCGCGACAAGCGGTTACTTCAACTTCGGAGACGCTATCGTCCAGATCTCTGCACTCGTATTTGGACCAATCGTCGGGGCGGTTGCGGGCGGCCTCGGCTCGGGGCTAGCAGATTTACTCGGGGGGTGGTACAACTGGGTTCTCCCGACAACAGTAATCAAGGGAATCGAGGGATATGTCGTTGGGACTCTGGCGGGCAAGAAGGAGGAAAGGACATTGCAGAAGACAATCATCGCGTGGGCCGGCGGCTCGGTGGTCCTCGTAGTGGGCTACTTCCTAGTACAGATCTTCATGTACGGGTTCGCCGCAGCACTGGTTGAGGCACCATTCAACGCAGTACAGGCCATCGTGGCAGGTCTCATAGGGATTCCGATATCCACGGCCCTCAAGGACCGACTGGATATCATATAAGCATCCATCCATATTCTATCCCCGTGTCCTCGGCAGAGAAAGCAGCGCAGATTTTAACGAAGGTAAATAACCGAGATATTCGGGTTCTAAACGCCATCGAGCTGGGGATGATTAAGTCAAAAGTTGTCCCCCCTCGTGAACTGGTGAGGATTACCGGCTTTTCCGAGCGCAGGGTGGATTTCCATCTCAACAGGCTTTACAGGAATGATCTCATTTACAGGCAGAGCGATCCCTTTCTTGGCTACCTCATGAATTATACGGCCTACGACCTGTTGGCCCTGAACGCCATCGTAAAGTCTAGGTTCATCGACTTCCTTGGCCCATCTATAGGGGTGGGGAAAGAGGCGGACGTGTTCGAGGGGGTAACCTCGGAGGATGTCACCGTCGCGTTAAAGTTTCACAGACTGGGTCGGACTAGTTTCAGGGACACGAAGAGGAAAAGGGAGTACCTGGCAGAGAGGAGGCACACCTCGTGGCTGTATCAATCCCGTTTAGCTGCCGAGTTCGAGTTCAAGGCGTTGCAGCTGATGTACGATGCTGGTGTCAGCGTGCCCAAGCCCATCTACCAGAACAGGCACGTCATCATAATGGGGTACATCAAAGGTGTACAGCTGTCCGATATCATAAGCTTGGAGGAGCCTGAGGAGTTCCTTATGAGCATCTTGGACAACATGAGGCTGGTCTACAAGGCAGGAGTAATCCATACAGACCTCAGCGAGTACAACATCATGATCGACGAGGACGGCAAGGACTGGATTATTGACTGGCCACAGTACATCTTAACGGATCATCACAACGCCGAGGAGATCCTGGCACGGGATATCGGTAACGTGGCTCACTACTTTAGGAGAAAACACGGGACCTCCATGTCAAACCAGGAGGCCGTGGACTACGTTAAGAAAGTGTGATTTTAACATCCAGAGCGTTGACGCCCTTGCCTTCATCGTAGACGAATATCGGGTTTATGTCAAGGTCCTTTAACTCTGGGAAGTCCCAAACAAGGTGTCCAACCCTGATGATAGCCTCCCTTAGCTTGTCTATATCAGCTGGAGTCTCGCCCCTGACGCCCTGCAGGAGGCTGTAAGACTTTGTCTCCTCCATCATATGCTGTGCCTCTCTCTCGTTCATGGGTGCAAGCCTGAATGCGACGTCCTTGAGGAAGTTCACGTAGATCCCACCCAAGCCGAACATCACCATCGGTCCGAACTGTGGGTCCCTACTCATGCCGATTATCATCTCACGCCCCCTGGGCACCATCTTGTCCACGGTGATTCCGTATATCTTGGCCAGTGGTTGAGCCTTCCTGCTCTTCCTCATTATCTCGTCGAATGCTATACTGACCATATTGGAGTTGGATAGGTTCAGCTCGACGCCCCCGATATCCGTCTTGTGCATGATCTCGGGGCTGACGATCTTCATGACCACGGGATAGCCCATCTTATTCGCGGATACAACCGCCTCGTCAGCTGTCTTGGCCAGACTGCTTGCAGGAGCAGTGATGCCATATGCTTCCGCCACGTTCATTGCCTCGTGGGGGAATAATACGTTCCTCCCGTCGGCCTTTACCCCGTCAAATATCTTGCGAACCGCGTCCCTGTCGATATCATCGAACTCGGGTGGATCTAACTCCGACAGTTTGAGGTGCCTGCTGTACTTGTAGAGGGCGTTCAGCGTCTTGATCCCCTTCTCAGGGAAGTTGAAGCAGGGTATGCCATTATCTTTTAGGTAATCCGTTGCCTTGTCGACCCAGTTACCGCCCATGAAAACGGTGATGACTGGCTTGTCTTGCTTCTTTGAAATCTCAACGATATGCTTTGCAGTAGTTAGGCTATCAGTCATGGCCTGTGGTGTGAGCAGAACAACAACAGAGTGAACGTTTGGATCTTTCAGGGTAGCTTCAAGAGCGACAGCGTATCTATCAGGGAGGGCGTCTCCAAGGATATCGACTGGGTTGCCAGTCGATGCCGCCGGTGGCAGACTCTCCCTGAGGGTCTTCACGGTTTCCTCTGTTAAAACGGCCATCTTAAGGCCGAGCGAATCGATCAGGTCCGTCGATAATATGCCTGGGCCGCCAGCGTTTGTAACTATGGCGACGCCTTCATCCTTGGGTAAGCTCTGCTCAGTGAAGGCAACGGCGTAGTTGAACAGGTCCTCCATTGACTCGCTGAGTATGACCCCGGCCTTATTGAATGCCTTCTGGTAAGCAAGGAAGCTCCCGACCAGGGCACCCGTGTGGCTTCCCGCAGCTTTCGCGCCTGCGCTGCTGGTCCCTCCCTTGACCACCATTATAGGCTTCGTCTTGACGACCTCGGATGCGACCTCAAGGAACTTTCTTCCCCTCTCTATGGACTCCAGGTAGAGTAGAATTACCTTGATTTCTGGGTTCTCGGCCATGGCCTCGATGAAGTCAATCTCGTCAAGGTCAGCCTTGTTGCCAAGGCTAATTATGCTGCCGAACCCTATCTCCTCGGATATTACCCAGTCAAGGATCGCGGTGCCCAGTGCCCCGCTCTGGGTGATAAACCCAATGCTGCCCTTCTTCGGAAGAGTGGATGCAAAGCTTAGGTCGAGGGGCAAATGGGTGTTAATCGTGCCCAGACAATTGGGGCCCTGAATCCGTAAACCGTACTTCTTCGCGGTCTCAATGAGCTTTCTTTCAAGCTTGGCTCCCTCCCCACCCATCTCTTTGAAACCCGCGGAGATGATGATAACAGCCTTTACACCCTTTTCCCCGCATTCCTCGACTGTTGATATAACAAACTTTGATGGAATCGATATGACCACGAGGTCCACCTCTCCAGGGATATCGGTGATTGATTTGTAAACCGGTTTCCCCAGGATCTTGCTACCCTTAATGTTGACAAAATAAATCTGGCCATCATAGCCGCTCTTCAGCAAGTTGTTTGCCAGAACAAACCCTACCTTCCCACGAGTATTGCTTGCCCCGATTATTGCGACGGATTTTGGTCTGAAAATCGCGTCGAGTTTCAAACATTTAGCACCTTCAAGACTCTTACCAGTTGCAACTCTCTGAATAAAAACTTTAAGCAAATGGCTTACCTGATATGTTGTTAATATATACTCACGCGGATGAATGATGAATCATTGGAAAAAAAATTCTATACGAGTTTAATTGGTGGTCATTTAACGCATGTCCCCCGTGGAAAAATAGTTAAGCCGAGAGCTTTCATAGTTCTTGAACGATTTGAGCTCCGACAAAATATCATTCACAAATTTAATTGAAGATGTCGTTGATCAGAACCGCTGCGTGGCATGTGGGGCCTGTGAGGCTGTGTGTCCAGTCAACGTAATAAAGCTCGACAACTTTGTACCAACACTCATAGGAAAGTGCATCGAATGCGGAATATGCTACAATAACTGCCCGAGAACCGATTTTGATGACAAAACACTAGAGGAATTAATTCACGGCAGGACCAGGAATGAAAAGGAAGCGCTGACGGGGATTTATTCAGGGGTATACGCGGCCAGGGCGATTCCACCAGATATCCAAGAACGAGCCCAGGACGGTGGCGTAGTAACCGCGTTGCTGTCCCAGTTCCTAGATGACGGCGGGGACGCTGTTATTGTCGCGGGATTGGACGAGGAGCACCCGTGGCTGCCAAAGCCCACTATCGCTAGAACACGAGATGAGATAGTGAGGGCAGCTGGGACAAAGTACACTCCCAGCCCAACTTTGGTTGGCCTGAAAAAGGCGGTGAAAGAGGAAAAGCTGGAAAAGGTGGCCGTAGTTGGGACACCGTGCCAGATACGAGGACTGACAAGGTTGACCTATGGCCCCATGAAGAACATCAAGTACAAGAACTCAGTGGATTTGAAAGTCGGTTTATTCTGCATGGAGACGTTCAATCATGACAGCTTCATTGATTATCTAAGGGAGAATAATGTGGACCCCGCTAAAGTGACAAAGTTCGAGATCAAGAAAGGGCGATTCTACGCACATGCAGGTGAGGAGCGGTTGCACAGGGCACGACTCAAGAAGGTCAAGAACCTAATCAGGTCATGCTGCGCCCAGTGCGACGATTTCTCATCAGAGTACGCGGATATTAGCGTGGGAAACGTGGGCAGTCCACCAGGATACAGTACCGTGCTGGTAAGGACCGAGAAGGGAAAGAAGGCCCTAGATTCCGCGATAAAATCCGGGCTCATCGAGGCCGAGACAATAGAGAGTTTCGAGAAAGGAGATACCCTTGTCCATAAACTTGCAGCGATGAAAAAGTCCTCACACTAGAAGGCCCTTATCCTTTGCTATCCCAACGAGCATATCGAGCATGCTCTGGGGCAGGGAATTGGGCTCACCAACAAGTAGTACCTTGTAGTTGATCTCAGCCAGCGCCTCCACCACTTTAGCGTTTGTGGCCGCCTCTTCGATAGACTTACCGATCGCAGTACATCCGTGGTGGGGCATGAGGCAGGCGACGTGCTCCCTCATGGCATCGACCATGTTATCGGCAAGCTCCTCCGTTCCTGGCCGCGCAAACTTGGAAAGCGGTACACCCTTGGCGAGGGCGGGTGCAGTATAGAGGTCCAAGCTCATCATCACTAGTTCCTTACCGAGGGTGGACAGGAGTATCGAGAACTCGGGATGAATATGAACGACGCCACCGGCCTCAGGCCATTGTTGGTACAGTTTCGTGTGGAAAGGGGTCTCAATGCTGGGCTTTGCGGTCCCCTTGAGGACCTCCCTGGTGTTGATGTCAACTATCAGGAAATGCTCTGGTTCAAGGTCACAGAAACGGTAGCCTGAGGGCTTGATGAGGCAGGTATCTGTCCCTGGAACGCGTGCACTGATGTTTCCAGACGTGCCATAGGTCAGTCCCTCCTCAAACAATTTTACTCCAACGACCGCCAGTCGCTCCCTGAGCTGTTGCTCGATATCAGTCATGGAAAGAAAGGAGGGACTCATCCAATAAAAGGGAACCTTCTAGAGCTTTGAGATACGCTTGCGGGTCTCAAGCCATTTATGGTATTGTTTCGAGTACTCGTTGTGCCTTTTCTTATCCGGTAACACAGCGTCCCTGAACCTGACCATCGCCGATACCGCCTCATCGATTGATCCATAGTAACCTGACCCGAATGCCGCTAGAACCGCTGTACCTATAGCGGTACCGTCCCTAATTTCTGGTATCCTCACAGGAACTCCCAAGACATCGGCCTGGATCTGCATCCACAGAACCGATTTAGAGTTTCCCCCGCAGAACTTTATGTAATCAAAATCAGCTCCCGATATCTCCTTGAGCTGTTCTAAGTTTCCCCTGACAGCGTAGGAGTTAGATTCGAGTACCGACCTCGCCACCTCCGCCCTACTGGGTGCATCTTTTCCGGTTATTGTATGTGGAACAGGCAAGTCTCCCAGCTTGTCCGTCTCCCAATATTTTGGGCCAGAATCAAATATGTGGCACCCCAGATAGGATAGGACGCCGTTTGATCCAATGGGAATTAAACCTGCTTCCCTGTTGAGATGTATGTAATCAATGAAACCGTACTCTTCTCTAGCCCAGCGCACAGCCCTTCCCGTGTATCCCGCGTTGGACTCAAGTATCCATTCATTACCGATGAGGTGGTTGTTGGTCCATGTTCTCCGTTTCTCATCGAATATAGGTGAACCAGTTATCATCTGGACAGGGGTTGTGGTGCCTCCAACAGCGGTAACCTCGCCGTCCTTCACTCCCATTCCCAGCAGGCCGCACTGAGTATCCGCGCCGCCCATAAAGACCGGTGTTCCCTGGGGCAGACCCGTGGTTTGAGCTATCCTTTGAGTGATTTCCCCTACTCTAGATGAGCTTGCTATTACCTCGGGGAAGATCGTTGAGGGCAAGTTCAGCTCATCGATGATACTCCAGTTCCAGTCATTTCTCATTACATCAAAAAGGGCTGTCTCGCATGCACTTGTCCCGTCGGTAAACGTCTCCCCAGTGAGCTTGTAGTTCACCCAGTCGCTCAGCATGAGCACTGATCTCGTCCTCCGCATTAACTCTGGGTGCTCTTTATTGATCCAGGGAAGAACAGCTCCGGCTATCCAGTTGGGGACTGGCCAGTGACCTGATGCATCGTACATCAAGGTCCCATACCTCTTGAGGGTCATCTCTCCGTGAGAATTAGATTCAGGGGATAGGCTGTACTGAATCTCACCATCGCCCTCATCAACGAGGATGAACTCCTCCCTCATGCTAGTGACGCTTACACCATGAATGTGGATTTCAGATGATCCTAGCTCCAGTCTTTTTATCGAGTTGACGATCATAGGCCAGCCTTCTTGGGTGGTCCAGGTTTCCCTGTCCCAGCTAATCTCGACGTGCCTAGTTATGACTCCACGTGGGTTAACCAAGAACGACTTGACGCTACCAGACCCTGCGTCTATCACCAGGAAACCGTCATCAACCATCGTGGACCCTTACAGAACTGCCTTGTTCGATACATATATGGGGTTTATCTCTTCTCCCCTGAGGTAGGCTGCCACCTGTAGAGCCACCTGCCTGTAACCCCTCATCTCGGTGTCAGGGGACCTTCCAGCGCTGTGAGGCGTGATTGTAACGTTGTCCAGTTGGATTAGTGGGTTATCCTGCTTGATGGGGTCCTCCTCAAACACGTCCATTGCTGCCGAAGCGATAACCCCGTTGATCAATGCCCTGAGGAGAGCATCTTCATCGATGATGCTGCCCCTCGCGGTGTTGATTAAAACGGCGGTCTTCTTCATCTTGGCAAGGGTTACGTCGTTGACCATGTGGTGTGTCTCAGGGGTTAACTTGGCGTGGATCGAGATGAAATCGGAGTCCCCCAGCAAATTGTCCAGCTCAACGCTCGCGCAGCCCTCGCCCTCAAGGATTGCGGCATCAATGTATGGGTCGAAAACGATCACGTTCATACCGAAGGCATGTGCACGCTTAGCAACCCTAGCCCCAACCTGGCCATAACCGATGAGCCCCAAGGTCTTTCCGTTAAGCTCCATCCAGTTGAATGAGGCTAAATAACTTGAACGTCCCCCTGACTCCAGCTTCTCAAAGTATTTTCCAGTCTTGACCTCGTGGTTGTGCCTCGAAATGAACCTGCTCTCGGAGATGATGAAGCCCAGGGTTTGGTCGGCTACGGACTCGGCGTTCCTGCCCACAGCCTTCAGGATTCTGATTCCCCGCTCGGTTGCGGCATCGTGGTCGGCGTTCACTGGTCCGCCCCTTGATATACCTATGATCCTCAAATCCTCCGATGCGTCCATTATCTCACTGGTGAAAGGGGCATACCCGGATACTACTATCTCGCATCCAGCGATATTCTCCTTTATGTACTCTGGGTTTCCGTTTGCCTCCTTGACGTTATCGACGGACTCAGAGGACCATTTGTACAAGCCTGGTATATTCTCTATGAATACCAACTCGTGTTCCTTGTCAATCTCTGCCTCCTCGAAGGCGGTGCGCCACATGTCTTGGGCGTTTTCACGCATCCACTTATCGTATAGAACGAGAATCCTAGCCATTTTGAGCGGGATAGGTAAAAGCTGGGAGGTTTAAAAGGTTTGGAGGTTATTTTTTCATCAGGCCGAAGTAAACCGCAACGATGACCGCAATCAATGCTACCACGATTGCCCCGTACATCATTGTTCTTGTGCTTTCCTGAGCTGCCTTCAGATCATCGTAATCATCTTGAAGATCATCGTAATCGTTGTTGAGTTCCATAAGCTGGAACTCGCTAACAGTGGTATCCTCAAGATCATTGTACTGTTGAACTAGAACTCCGTAATCGGTCACCAGATTATTGTAATCATCGACAACCTGGTTTTTTTCTTCCACAATCTCTGTGACCGTTTCCTGGATTGATGCTATTGAGCTGACTATTGACGCATAATCAATGATGCTGAACTCTTTTATTTTTACAACTTCACCGTCGATGAATATCTTAGCTGTCCATACACCTGGATTAAAGCTCGGGGTCTTTCCCTCGATATCAATGGTTGTAAACGCGATACCCCAGTTGGCTCCCTCTTTTGGAATAATATCAACCTTTGAGTACCCACCGGTATATTCCTTTTCGACGCCATTATCCTGGTAGTAGAACTTGAACGTGACATCATCAGGTGGGTCGTTTATCTTTACCCAGATACCGGCTTCTTTGTTTGTGGTGAGGAACGCATTGGTGATGCCCTGCGGGGATAGAGTTGTCTCACTGTATTCGTTGCACATCTCCACTTCTTCTACCGTCTGTGCGAATGCGGAGGTTACTCCTAGAATCATAATTGTGACTACGATCGCGGTTAGCGCGATGAGTCCCGTCTTAACCTTGCTCATGTTTGAATCTATCATGCTTCTTAATAATAAAGTTACTTTCAAACAGTGAGAATAACATGGAGTTTTTTCCACATAAAAAGAGCAAAAACCCATAAAATTAGGCATGGAGTTAACCACGTCAAAACAATGATTGTTGAAAAGATCAATTAATGCCCCCTAAAATAGAGACAAATTAACTCGTAGAATAAAAGGCGGGAAGGCTAAGAAAGCGCCTCAAGAACCTTGTCAAGTATTTTTGAGGCGATATCGTACTTTGACGCCATGGGTATATGCACGCGTATACAATCATCATACAATTACACTCACCTCTCATATCCCAAACAAAACTTGGTGATTTATATGAGAAATCAAGTGAATCTTATTTTGACAAAAAATGCCTCCTAATCCGAAACAACTAGGCCCAGGATACGACAGAAAAATGCCCAGTCTGTGGACAGCGAATACACCATAAGATAGATCCAGATGAATGCCCACGCTGTGGAACATCATTCGCGCGCGCCCACACTGGACATGGCTCAAAAAAAATTAGCTGAGATGAGGCGGGATTACGTATTATATGAACAAGAAATCGTTAAGGAACGATACAAAGCTAAGGTAGAATCAAGCACCGCCCACGACGGCCTCGCATCAATGATTATCAAAACCCTTGGATAACAAAAGAGGGTAACCTAGATTTCCTTGAGCTTCTCGTCGATCTCTTCAAGCCGCTCGTTGATTGACTCGAAGTTTTCCTCTATACTCTCGATCTTGTCCATGATCCCGCGAAGTTCTAGTTCAAGGTCAGCGATCTTCTGCTCAAGACTCATAAGTCGTCGGATGGGAATCTATTTTTTCCGAATATAAGCTTTAGCGTCCTCACCTGCTGTCCTGGACCAGCTTGGTGTACCAGTCCGAGTCCGCCTTGATGTACTCGCTTACCTCGACGGTCATGGGGACACCGTCGTCCCTGAGTATCACAACGTCCTTGATCTGGCTGTTGATGATCTTCCTCTGGCACCTCTGGCAAGGTAGTGCCATGGTGTAAGTGCCGTCGGGCTTCAGTCCCGCGATGTATAGAGTCGCCCCAACCCTGTCCGATCTGTTGCTATTGATGATGGCGTTCTCCTCGGCGTGGACGGCCGGGCAGTAATCGTATGCTGCCCCCTGT
>JAUWLH010000112.1 GCA_030613835.1 Candidatus Bathyarchaeota archaeon
GTCGTGGTCAAGCACCTCCTGAAGAATCTCCATGACCGTGTAGAGCTCGCCGCGGACATTGGCCTCAGGCTGGTTCTTGATCCTGAAGTAGATGAGGACAGTTATTAGGAAAAAAGCATAGACGATGGGAGCAGCCACGGGGAAGAAGTAGTCGTTGCTCTGTGTGATGAACTTTCCCACCTCGTCGATGAATAGGCCCACGCCCACTCCTGAGAGAATGGCACCCCAGGTGTATGCCCACCTGTTTGCGTATAGGAGTGGAATGAGACTGGCGGCGTACAGGATGACCCCGCCGTAGAGAACGTGGGCGATGTGAAGTGTGGAGTTGCCCAGTTGAGGGTAATCTGTGAGCTCTAGAATAAGTCTGGTCATGCTCACTGACGCTGCGAAGCTGAGGATCGTCAGCTGGAGGTATCGCTCGGCTCCCCTTCGCCTCACTGGTTTCCAGATTCGACTCACTATCTGGCTCATGGAACACTATTACGCTAGAGATATGATAAAAGTTGCCTAGATGAAAAAGGATTATTTCCTCTCCAACTTCTCGATATCGATCAGTACGACGATTATCGCGTTGACCATAACGACAGCATGCGATTTTGCGTCCTCCTCGGTGTCCTTGGCGGGCCACATCATCCCACCCTTGATGATGTTGATCCTCCTCTTGCCCTCGGGCAGCACCCCCAGCACCACATTTCCATCAACAGAGGCTGGGTTCGGGGTCGCAATGGTCACGTCTACCATCAATGCTTCCTCCAGCTCCGCGAAGCTGCCTATCTTGAATAGCGCCCCCAGTCCGATCATGCTACTATGACTGATGGCATCCTTGACAGCCCGTTGGGCTGCTTTGGTCTCGTCCTTTCCGTGTAAGTCTACGCCTGTACCATTCTCAAGCAGGTATCTCCTGTAATCTGGCATATTGATTCATCTTTTGGTGGGTCTTCGATCTTATAGCATTAACCAAGAAAAATCGACAATCGTAAAAAGGATGATTCGTTACTCAAGATACAGTTAAAAGACAGTGAAGAATAATCCAGTGAAACGCGGGACCTGATGAGCATGGATCAAATGGATTATAGGATTAGGGACAGAATCAAGGAGTTCCTAGACGAGGACATTGGATACGGGGACATTACATCGAGCACTCTGATTCCCGAGGAACAGATGGCGAAGGGAAACCTATACTTCAAGGAGCCTGGGATCGCCTCGGGGCTTGTCGAGGCAGCCACTGTTTTCGAGATCTTAGGATGCCAGGTTACTGCTCATTCCAAGGATGGAGAGGAGGTCAAGGAGAAACAAGTCCTGCTCTCGGTCAACGGTCCTGCACGGGCGTTACTCATGGGTGAGCGTCTGGCTCTGAATATTGTGGGGAGAATGGCAGGAATAGCATCCCAAACTAAAAAGGTCGTCAATTCTGTATATGAAAGGAACAAGAAGACGCGGGTGGCGGCAACGAGGAAAACCCTGCCCGGTCTGAGGGAATTTGACAAACGTGCCGTGGAGCACGGCGGTGGGGACCCTCACAGGTTCAGGCTTGATGACTGTGTACTCATCAAGGATAACCACTTGGAGCTGGTGCCGAGCATCACAGAAGCGGTCAAACGAGCCAGGGTTGGTATCAGCTTCACAAAGATGGTGGAGATTGAGGTTAGGAGCCTTCAGGACGCAGAGGAGGCCGCGAGGGCAGGCGCCGATATCATCATGCTTGACAACATCGCCCCGCCAATGATCGAGGAGTGGCTCACGGAGCTGGACAAGAAGGGTCTCCGTGAGGGCTTCATTTACGAGGCATCGGGAGGTATTACAATCAAGAACGCGGCTGACTACGCGGCCGCTGGCGTTGATATCATCAGTCTGGGAGCTTTAACCCACAGCGTCAGGAGTCTGGACGTTAAATTCGAGATAGAGATGGTCAAATGAGTCTGAACAATTTACAGCAGAGGATACTCGAAGTCAAGAAACAGAAGAACGCGCTACTACTGGTGCATAACTACCAGGTATCCGAGATTCAGGAGATAGCCGACGTCCTGGGGGACAGCCTTGAGCTTTGCAGGAAGGCACAGGAGGCTGAGGACGCTGACATGATCGTTTTCTGCGGCGTGGATTTCATGGCCGAGACGGCTAAGGTGTTGAACCCTGACAAGAAGGTGGTTATACCCAGCCGGAAGGCAGTATGCCCCATGGCGGGATTGCTCAGCATGGACATGCTCAGGGAGGCGAAGGCAAAGTACCCAGATGCACCGGTGGTTCTCTACGTAAACACCCTCGCCCAGGCAAAGGCAGAGGCAACGGTTACCTGTACATCGGCGAACGCCGACAAGATCGTGAGACAGCTGGGCGCCAAGCAAGTGATCTTCGGCCCTGACAAGAACCTGGGCTACTTCGTCCAAAAGAGGCTTCCAGACGTCGAGCTAACCTACGTGCCAGAGGACGGTCACTGTAGGGTCCACAGGTTCATAGGTAAGGGAGAGGAGGCAATGGAGCTTAAGAAGCGGCACCCTGGCTCGGAGGTCTGGGCACACCCAGAGTGTGAGCCCGAGTTCCAGGATAAGGCCGATTATGTCCTCTCAACAGGAGGCATGGTTCGGAGGGCAAACGAGACCGACACCAAGGTCATCATCGTGGGGACCGAGGAGGGGTTGATCGACAGGCTCCAGAGGGAGCACCCCGAGAAAAAGTTCCTGCCAGCAAAGAAGCACTCGGTGTGCGGGGCCATGAAGAGGATCACACTGGATAACCTGTATGTTGCCATGGTTGACGAGGAGGTCGAGGTACACGTACCCGATGAGATCGCCAAGAAGGCAACCGTAGCCATTGAGCGCATGCTGAAAATGATCTAGACGAGATATCTTTTTCATCTACATTACCCGCTTTCAGGGAGTAAGGTGGATATTTTGTCTGTAATAGAGTTCAAAGGAAAGAAACCTAAGATTCACTCATCGGTGTTCTTGGCGCCTGGGTCATGGGTCATCGGCGATGTTACCTTGGCGGAGGACGTGAACGTCTGGACCAACGCGGTCATAAGGGGTGACGACGACTCCGTTATGATCGGCGCGAGGACGACTATCCTTGAGGGATGTCTGGTGGAGGCACCGACGGGCAACCCCGTCGAGATAGGCGAGGATGTTATCGTGAGCCACGGAGGAACAGTCCACGGCGCCAAGATCGAGGACGGAGTCATCATAGGGATTGGCGCTATCGTTCTGGATAGGGCTATAGTCGGCAAAGGGTCAATCATAGGCTCGGGTGCGTTGGTATCACCCAGGGCAAAGATTCCAGCAGGATATTTAGCGCTAGGAACGCCCGCCAAGCCTGTGCGGGAGTGCAAGGAGAGGGAGATCGAATATATGAAGAAGGAGCACGAGAGAACCCTCAGTAAGGCCAAGGTCTACAAGAAGATCTACAACTCAAGCTGAGATTCTTCACATTATCTCTATTTTGAGCTAGTTAATTATCTCACTGATGATCCTGATCATGATGTGGATAGTATTCTGAAAAAAGAAGCCCAGATAGAAGGTCAAAAGATTGAGCGGGTCGTACCTGACAACTAGTCTCTCTTGTTGTGCTTGAAGGTGAACGCAGAAGGGCACAGATCGGTGAGTACACATTCTTCGCAGTTGGGCTTCTTGGCATCACAGACCCTTCTCCCGTGGGTAATCAGCATGTAGTTGACGGCCCACCACTTCTCCTGGGGGAACAGCTCCATGAGTTCCCGCTCTACCTTGACCGGGTTCTTCTTACTGCTGAGCCTGAGGAGCCTGCTGAGCCTGTGGACATGGGTGTCAACGGCGATGCCCACTATCTTCCCGAATGAGCCGGCGAGGACTATGTTGGCCGTCTTCCTTCCCACTCCCTTGAGCTTGACCAGTTCCTCCATGGTGTCGGGAACCTGTCCGCCGTGCTCGTCAACCAGGGTCTTTGAGAACGTTTGGATCGCATCGGCCTTGCGCCTGAAGAACCCGGATGACCTGACGTCCTGCTCCAACTCCTCACGAGGTACGTCGGCATAGTCCTCTGCTGTCTTGTATTTCTTGAAGAGCTCCTTGGTCACTTTGTTGATCTGTGTGTCTGTGGCTTGAGCGGATAGAACCGTGGCGACCAGCAACTCCAAGGGGGTGTGGTGTGTTAGCTCAGTCCCCTCGACGCTGGGGTACTGGGCCTCTAGCCTCCTGATTATCTCGTGGGCTCGCTCCCTGTCAGCCATGACCTGTGATATGCGTCGCTGGCTTATTTAGAAATCGTTGGGTCAATGATACGAGTAGTCCGGTACCTGTGGGTTGTTACTTTGGGCTTTTTTTATGGGGTGTTACTCGGTGTGGATGGGTGGCATGTTTTACTCTTTGGGGTTCGATCCCTGTGGGAGTATCGCCGTCTAATGGTTTTTCCGGGTGTTTTACCCGCAACTCACCCGGTGCACGGATTTGGTTTAAATAGAACAATAATATCATATTTTAAAACATATGTGCCGCATTTTTTATATTCCACGACCTGAATAGGATGCCGAACCGCCGTGAATCCCTGTAGAGCGTGTATCAAAGTCTATCCAACCAGTCCATGCGCCGACTTGGGGCACTGTGCCTTCGAGGGCACTAACGAGTTAATATTGGAGAATGAGGCCACCGGGAACAGGCTTACACATGGGGCAGCCTCACTGTTACAGTCTGTGAAGGGGACGTACTAGCGCGCGCTGTAAAAAAGGGATTACTGCTGGATAATTACCTTATACCATCCACCGCCGTTCTCATCGAGACGAGATGAAAGGTCGTTCAAGTTGCCGGCAATCCATCAGTGTCCTCAGGGCGATAGGCGATGGCTTGACCCCCAGCGAGATAAAGTTAAGGGAGGGCCTCAGCAGATACAGTCACCAGTTCGTCGTTAACAGCCTCATCAATACCGAGCTTGTCGATTACCAGGGTAACTGCCTAGGTCTGGTAAAGAAGGAACTCAATGTCATGAGCTTTGATGGGGAGAAAGAATGGATAAAGATCGAGAAAGCTGCCCAGATCGCGTCCAGGTAGTATCATCTTGTGACCTCTTAAGCTGAGTACCAGACTTGAGTCCGCTTTAATAACCCTCACACATTGGAACATGTTGAAGAGCAACGAGATGATCAACCCGAACTATTTACTGGATGAGATCGAGTTAAGGCTAATCAAATTCATCGAGGTACAGCTTGGGCCATTCAATGTGGAGGAGCATTTATCACTTATCCAGGGAGGGAACGAGGCGTACCTGTACCGGTTCAGGTTATCGGGGATTGATGGGCTTGAAAAGCCCCAAGTCCTAAGGCTCTTCCCGAGCAACTACGACAGCAAACGCTCCCAGTGGGAGGGAATGATCCACAACCTCCTCGCGGATGAGGGAATCATGGTTCCAAAAGTGCACCTGATGTGCAGTGATATGTCGGTACTCAATGGGTCCTTCATGGTGATGGATTTCGTCGATGGGGAGGCAATTAACCCGGGAGACGACCCCAGCATCCTTCCACTTGCCGCCCGCACCCAGGCTGGGATACATGAAGTGGAGGGAGCCCAGATCACCAAGAGTATGAGGG
>JAUWLH010000123.1 GCA_030613835.1 Candidatus Bathyarchaeota archaeon
TACTTGGCTGCCAGGTTGTAGGCGAGGGTGATGGGGTCAAGAGGATCGACGTCGTGGCGACTGCCATGAAGTTCGGCTCAAACCTGAAAGCCATCGCGGATCTTGACCTGGGGTATGCCCCTGCATATAGCACGGCCATCGACGCCATAGCCCACGCGGCCAATGTCATGAGAAACAAGGTACATGGATTGGTTCACGGGGTTACCCCCATTGAACTGAAGGAGAGGCTGGATGGCGACAGTGAGTTCGTGCTCCTTGATGTCAGGCGGGACGAGGAGTATAACGTCGTTCACTTCAAGGACTCGCGGACTCTTCATATCCCGTTGGTTGACCTGAAGAGGCGTCTAGCCGAGATACCGGAAGGCAAGGAGATCATTGTCTACTGCCTCATCAGCGTCAGGGCTTACAATGTCGAGAGGACTCTCAGGGGCCTTGGCTTCGATGATGTCAAGACCTTGGACGGCAGTCTCGTGGCCTGGCCGTTCCCAGAGTACCTCACCGGTTGATCTCTTTCATTATCCTTTCCGCGATTTTCTCAAAGTACTCTTTGCTTCTCGGCTTGAACCTGGCGGCGCCGCTGAACAAGTTCTTTCCCGCCTTCTTTGGTCTGGGAATGATGTGGATGTGGACGTGGGGAATTATCTGACCCGCGTTGGGGCCGTTGTTGATGCTGATGTTGCTGGCTGGGGCGTCGAATGCCGCTTGTATTGGCTTGACCAGCCTCTTGAGGCTCTCGAAGAGGGCCTTGTAGACCTCCTCGGGCAGGTCCTCCACGAACTGCTGATGGTGCTTCGTGATGAGCAGGACATGCCCGTCAGCCACCGGTGCTATATCGAGGAACGCGAGGGTGTGCTCGTCCTCGTAAACCTTGTAGCTGGGCAATGTACCCTCGACTATCCTGCAGAGTATACACATCATTCATCAGGCCTAATGGCTTTCATGGCGCTCTGAGGGCAGAGCTCTACGCAGCAGAAGCATTGGATACATTTGTCCATGTTGAACTCAGGGAGCTCATGGATAGTGATTACCTGTGCGGGGCAGACCTTGGCGCAGACGCCGCATGCGGTGCACTTCTCTGGGTCTACTTCTATGGGCATCCTGATGTCGATGAACATCTGGCCGTCTTGGTGTATCTGTGGCTTCTTCATGGTGCGCATCACCGCCTCGATGGGTTCTCCGAGGACCTCGATCTCTTCCATCCCCTTAGGCCCGATTCCCCTCTGGATTGCCAGATAGTTTGTTCCCACTTCGTTGATCGGGTCCCAGCCCATGATTGACGCGGCCACTAGGTCAACGGCTACCGCGTCCTCTCCCGCTATTATGAGCCCTAGGTCAACCGGGTCTCCCGCGGCGGGGCCCTCTCCTTCCATTGCAACGTGGGAGTCGACTATGTGGAGCTTGACTTGGTCTCTGATGGCCGTGTAGATATCCAGGAGCAGGTGGTTGAAGGCCTTCGCGTCGTTACCGACGTGGACGTGGTGGTGGGCCTTGGTACCCCCCTGCTGGAGGCCGAACAGGTTCTTGACGGCGCATGTGAGCGTCGTCAGTGCGTGGGTCTTGAGGGTAGGGAAACTGATGATGGGGTTCTTGGTCGCTGTCTCGGGGAACCAGATATCGTTGAGGACTACTCCTTCGATGGTTCTCTTGACGGGTAGCTCCCTGTCAAGCATGGTTATCTCGATTCCGTTCTCCTCGCAGAGATTTCTTACGCCTAATCCGTCAAACACCACGTCGGGTCGCGTGTAAGCTGAGGTTGCGGGGCACTCACCGAGAACGGTCTTACTCCCCTGCTTATTGAGCAGCTCGTGGACGGCGAGGACGACCCGCATATCGGTGGTCGCGCCCGTCTCGGGTCCCTTGACTGTGAATAGATTGGGTTTAAGGAGGGTCTTTTGTCCCGGCTCGATGAACCTGCCTATGCCTCCGAGGAGCTCGACAGCCCTCTTCGTGGCCTCTCCGACCCCTATACCTGTCTTGACGACAGCGACCCGGTGCCTCATAGCACTGTTTTGTGTCTTGGAGGTGATAAGTTCTAGGGTTGCGCGCACTGATCTACCAAATCCCAGGGAACAGCCTGTACCTGACCCTCTCAGCGTACTCAGAGTATCCAATGAGCTCCACTTGGAGGGTCCTGTCCTCAAGGTATGTTCTGAGGCTCATGAGCACAGTGTATAGGGCCACGGGGAGGAAGGCATAGAGCGACCCAAGAATGGGGGGAATGGATGCTACCCAGAGTATCCCTGCAAGATAACCAGGGTGGCGAATGATGGCGTAGGGCCCCGTGGTTACAACATGGTGGCCTCTATCGTCCTGGATCCTCACGGTGGGCTCGAAGAAGGGGTTTTCTATCATCGCCCAGGTGGTGAGCACCGAAGAGACGATGAGGGAAACTAAACCCATGGCGGCGAAGGGTAACCCAAGACTTGACCACCTGAATCGCCCGACATCCAGCCCTGCCACCGCTGGCATGAGGAGCAATGCGGTGAGGTTGCTGGCCCTCATCAGCACTTCGTCCCACGTTTTCGAGCCCCCCCGTCTGATCTTCAGCCTCTGAATCAGGAGCCCGGGATTGTACCTGTAGAGGGCAAGGTTGTTCGCGACGAAGTAGATAAACGCGACGATGAACAGGAACCAAGATCGGGGGATGTCAGTCCGACCTGCCGAGACGTAGAATATCGCCATCATTATTCCTAGTATCGCCGTGGACAACATTGTTTGCTTAATAGCTGCATTCCTTGCTTCCATTGACCAGAACACCTTACTAGTCATCTGAGTTTAACATGTCTACTTTATTGAAAATTAGTTATAAACACTCGTCAAATGCCTCCGACGAGAAAATCCTCTAAGAAGCCTGCGGGTACGGTGATCATCGATGTCTCGGCCATTGCTGGGTGCCGATTTGGGATATTCTAATCCGAGACCTACGTTTGGGCTGGTGACTCAACCCATTTTTGTTTTGTGAGATGTGTCCAGAGAAGTGGGACGGCGTCAGCCAGGTTTCCAGTCTTCACGATGTGGTCCAACCCCTGAATGCACTCCCTGTCCCCGAACCCAATGCCTAATCCGGCTGCTCTTAGCATGAGGACGTCGTTCGATCCGTCCCCTATGGCTGCGCAGCGGCCCAGTGGCACCCCGAGCCACTTTGATAGGGCGATGAGCCTGTCCCTTTTGTCCTCACCCGTTAGTATGGGGGTCTGAACCCCCGTGACGACCCCATCCTCGGTTATGAGCCTGTTACACGCGACATAATCGATCCCGAGCCTCTCGGCTACTCGATCCGCCAGCTCTGCGAAGCCTCCCGTGATGATGACTGGGTGCGCCCCGAGCGACTTGACAGTGTCCACCGTCTCATATGCCCCCCTCTGTAGGGGGATGCTCCGAGATATTTCCTTGATCCTGTCGATGCTGGTTCCCGTGATCAGGTCAACCCTCCTAATAACGCTGGACGCGTAGTCTATCCTACCGTCCATTGCCTGGGCTGTAAGTGCCTCAAGCTGTCGGCCTATCCCCAGCTCCTCGCCTATGGCTGGGAATAGCTCGCCGTCCACCAATGTGCCTTCAAGATCAAATGCTACTATCATTGTTGCTTCACCAAAAAAAACGTCCAGGGGTGTGTTTTGGTGGCGCCTACTTAGAGGAGCCACAGGACATGGAGGATACACAAGAGATGTATGCTTTGTTCATGTCTTTCACCTGGATAGCATTGATGCGTTTGATGGACTTATAAATCGTGTTGTGTGGTTTTTGGGTACACCCGGAGTCCCGTTGGCGATCCCAGTGAGGGAGAAGCCTACCTGACTTCCTGTGCCCGGGCTCTCTGCTCGGGCTGCACTGTCAAGAGGTCCCTGAGGGTGATGTACCCCACCAGTTTCCTGTCTACGACTGGCAGTGTGTCCACGTCTGACTCTGTGAAAATGGTCCGCACATCGCTGAGGGCCGTGGTGGGTCTGACCAGTATTATATCCTTGTCTGTGATGCTCTCGATGCTTACCTTGGCGGGGTTGAATCCCGGCGTGTAAGTGCAGCGGAGTATTTCGTTTACCGTGACGGACCCCAGTATCTCCTTGTTTTTCGTTACTATGATGGTGTCTATCCCCGCTGTGATCATCATCCGAGCGGTCTCGTTGACCGTAGCCTCGTGGGGCACCGTGTACGGGTGTCCCTTCATAGCGTGCCTTACCTGTAGAATCATACCCGTATCTCGAAATCCAGTTTCTTTATGAGTTCCTTGTACCGGTTCCTGATGGTGACCTCGGTTATCTGGGCTGTCTTGGCTATCTCGCCCTGTGTCCGGTGCTCCTCGGAGAGCCTGCAAGCGATGTAGAGGGCTGCCGCGGTTATTCCCTCGGGGGCCCTTCCGATCGTTAATCTCTTTACCTTTGCCTGTTCCATGATTTTCCTGCACAGCTGCTCCGTGATACCGCTGACCCTGAGGGTACTCACGTACTTTGTGATGAGCTGGTCCTTGTTGACTTGGGGAACCTCTGGCTGCAGCTGCTTGTACAGGTGGCGATAGTTGCGGGCTGCCTCCTTGCGGGTGATAGTGGCTGCCTTGGCCACGTCCTCCAGGCTCCTGATGACGTTGCACTGTCTGCACGCCATGTAGACGGCTGACGCTACAACAGATTGTATGGTCCTTCCCCTGATGAGCCCCTGGGTCACCGCCTTCCTGTAGAGGTGCGCCGCTGTCTCCCTCGTGTTCTGGGGCAGCTTGAGGTCATCTGAGATGCGGTTGAGCTCGCTGAGAGCCTGTGTGAGGTTTCTCTGCATGCTGTCGTTGGTCGTGGTCCTGCGCTGCCACTTGCGGAGTCTGTGCTGGCGCTCCTTCTCCTTGAGAGTGAGGCGTCTCCCCGTGCCGTCCTGGCTCTTCCATGAGATGGTTGTGCTGAGTCCCTTGTCGTGGATGAGGTTTGTAAGGGGTGCGCCGACTCTTGTGAGCTTGTCGGCCTGCTGTGGGTCGAATGCGCGCCACTCAGGTCCCTGGTTGAGCATGACCGTGTCGAGGACTGTACCGCAGGTCGTGCAGACCAGCTCGCCTGAACTGTTATCAGTGACAATCTTTGAGCTGCCGCATTCGCATATGAGAATCTGAGTCATCGTTATTGCCTTCTTGATCAGTTTTATTGATCAATCTCTATTAACTTCGTGTATGTGGGAATGATCTACAAACCTTATATACGGCTGATGGAATGCGAGGGGAATTTTATTCGGTTTCAGTTCCTGAGGTTGTGAGTTATTACCCTTTAAAGTGAACTGGTTTGCCTGAGGGGGGTCTCGGTTGTTCTTTTATACATCCTCGACTGATTTA
>JAUWLH010000156.1 GCA_030613835.1 Candidatus Bathyarchaeota archaeon
TCCTCGTCGGCGATGTGATCTCCCGTAATCCTCAGGTTCGCTCCGAAGTATGTGTGAATCTCGTTCGCAACGTCCACGCTGAAGCTAATAAAGGCTTGCCCAGACTCCTCACCCTGGACGCTGAGGATGCCGCTGGGGTCAACGCCTTCGTCAACGAGTATCCTGATCTGCTCCTCCGCGATGCTGTCATCCCCGAGGGCGCCGATGAACGCCACCTTATCCCTCCCGAGGATCCGGGCCGCCGCCACGCACACGTTGGCGGCCGTGCCCCCTGAGACCCTCTGGATCTCTTTGACGGGGACCTCCTCTCCGTTCCGGGGTAGCCGCTCCATGAACAGGTTGATATCCCAGTTGATAGCGCCTAGGCAGATGAGTTCGACCATCTATTCACCCGAGATTCTTTCCTTGATGAGCCCTAGGAACCTACTGGCCTCGACCTTGACCACCACGTCCACGTTCGCCTCGTCCTTGACTATACGGTAGAGGCGCCTCTCGACAACAGTCATGCCCCGGGTCAGCTCCCCGCTGCATTCCACGTCCACCTTGTACTTTTCCGTGGTGAACATGGTGGGGTCTATGATGTAAGCCATTGCCTGGGGGTCATGGAGGCTGAACCCGTTGAACCTCTCCACGAGGTCTTTGCACAGGTCGTTGACAAGGTCGGTGGTTCTGTTGCCCCTTGACACGATACCCTCGAACATCTCCCGACTCATCCTGTAATCGGGATGGGTTGTGGTGTCCAGCCCGACGGCGACGATGGGGATGCCACTGTTGAACACGATTTTCGCTGCCTCCGGGTCTAACCAGATGTTGAACTCTGCGACGCTATTAGCGTTCCCGTGCCCGTACGGGGTCAGGTTGAAGGCCCCGCCCATGATTACCAGTTTATCGACCTTCTCTGGGAGCGTGGGGTTCGCAAGAATCGCCACCGCGATGTTCGTTAAAGGCCCTATTGCCACCAAGGTCAGCTCCTTGCCCAACTCATTCGCCTTTTCCAGTATGATATCAACGGCGCTCCTGGGATCGGTGGCCATCATAGGCTCCGGGAGCTCGGAATCCCCGAGTCCGGTCTTTCCGTGAAACTCCTCCGCGTGGCTTAGCTTTTTGATCAGCGGGATTACTGCTCCCTCGCACACGGGAACATCGGTGATTCCAAGAAACTCCAGCAGCTTCTTGGCGTTCCTGTGGCCCTTCATGTGGTTCACGTTGCCGGCTACGGTGGTGACTGCCTCTACTTTGAGCTCAGGGCTGTTGAACGCGAGGATGAAAGCCAAGGCGTCGTCGATTCCTGGGTCTGTATCGAGAATAATGTGTTTCATGAACTGGTCTCCTACTCGGAGACGGTATTTATGGCTGAAAAAACTTTGTCATTGAGACTGCCTGAGACTGCTCCTGTAGCGACTGATCAGGTGTTGGAGCCTCTGGGCTTGGGGCATATGTGATAGGCGACTCATCTCATCCCGCTTCTTCTTGGCTATGCTCCTCATGAGTTCAGGGTTCTCCCTGGACATCTTCTCCTCCAGAGCTCGTTTGATGACCAGCTCAGCCAGGAGGTCGTCGCTGATCTCGCATTTATCGGGGTAAGACCCATCTCCCGCCAGTGATGAAAGAATCATGTTAGTCGGGAACGAACGGCACACGCCTGGCCTGACAGGGTAGACGCTGCACCCGTCCTCGTAGAAGGGGCAGGGATGCCGCGTGACACGCATGGTCCCGTCCTTATTCGGCCTCGCCCTGATACTCTTCTTTAGCTTCTTGTAGCTCCTCTTCTTGTGCTCGGCTATACGCTTCAACTCGTCCTTTGATGCCCTGAGTGAGGTGTTCTCGGTGCAGCACCACCCGCAACGGGTGCATATCTGATCCTGGAGGGCGTAGATTAATGCTATCTCTGTCTCCAGGATAAACCCGAGGCTTGAGACGGCCTTGAGGATATCATCCATCTCCACCTTTTCCATGTTGAGCCGCGCCTTTGCCTTCGACAGCACACGGAACGCGTCTGGACCACTGAAGGGCTTGAATCCCTCGGTCTGCATTAATCTGGTCAGGGGGGAGGTCTCTTCACTCATGGAATTTTTTGCGTCCCCCGTGTTTTTAAGGGTGTTGAGGACCGGTGGAACTGAGTTCTCTACGTGAAATAGTTGTATGAAATAATCCACACTTACAATAGGCTTATTAGAGTTAATCGTATAGTTGCGATAACGCGGTGTAATCAATGCGCCAATTCCAATAACTAGAAACAAATCAAAGGACGCAACATTAGGCGTGCCTCCAAGCAAGCAACCCAACAATGAAGCTGTCCTTACACAAACCATCATCCCAGGTGGACATCCCCAAGTACCCTTTTCACTTATTAGCATTCAACTTAAGGAGGTATCGCTATGGTAGCGGTAGCTTGCGATATCCCGATCCCCAGGAAGATCAAACTCGCGGTTAGGAGCTCTGAATCCCAGAGGACGATCATAAAGCTCAATGGGATAGAGATCGGGGGAAACCGGGTGGTAATTATGGCAGGCCCATGTAGCGTGGAGAGCAGGGAGCAGGTCCTTGAGGCCGCGATAGTCGTCAAGGAAGCGGGGGCCCAGATACTGAGAGGAGGAGCGTTCAAGCCAAGAACCCTGCCCTACAGCTTCCAGGGGCTCGGGGAGGAAGGGTTGAAGCTACTGGCCGAGGCCAGGGACGAGACAGGTCTACCCATAGTCACCGAGGTGATGGACCCCAGTGAGGTTGAACTGGTCGCCACATACGCAGACATACTCCAGATAGGGACCAGGAACATGCAAAACTTCCCGCTACTGAAGAGCGTCGGCAGGACCGACAAGCCAGTGATGCTCAAGAGGGGGATGTCAGCCACCATCAACGAGTGGCTGGGATGCGCCGAGTACATCCTTGCGGAGGGAAACCCCGACGTGATAATGTGCGAGAGGGGCATCAGGACGTTCGAGCAGATCACCAGGAACACCGTGGACATAAGCGCTGTCCCCATCCTGCACATGATCAGCCACCTGCCAGTCATCATAGACCCGAGCCACGGTACTGGTACAAGGTCGCTGGTCGAGCCCCTTGCAAAGGCAGGAATAGCCGCCGGAGCTGACGGGATCATGGTGGAAGTCCACCCGCACCCTGAGGAGGCACTGTGCGACGGAGCCCAGAGCCTGAGCCCAGAGGAGTTCAAGTCCTTCATGCACGGCATTATGCCGATTATCAGCGCGGTCAACCGAAGGTTGTAACCATGCGGAGCATCAGCGTGGACCTGGATTACGGTTCTTACCCCATTATCGTCGGAACAGGAATAGTCGAGAGACTGGGTGATCACCTTCCAGAGAAAGGGAAGATAGCGGTCATCTCTACACCCATCATCAATGATCTCTACAGGGAGCTCATTGAATCCACAGGCAGGGATTATGAACTCATCGAAGTCCCAGACGGAGAGGATGCAAAGACATGGGAGACCGTCGAGGAGGTCCTCGGGAAACTGCTGGAATACGGCCTCGACAGGAAATCAACGGTAGTAGCGCTAGGAGGGGGCACGGTTGGCGATTTAGCTGGTTTCGTGGCATCAATATACATGAGGGGAATCGATGTGGTTCAGATCCCCACGACCCTGCTGGCCATGGTGGACAGCAGCATAGGTGGGAAGACAGCGGTCAACCACCCCAAGGGAAAGAACCTCGTGGGGAGCTTCCACCAGCCATCAAAGGTCATCATCGATACCCTGTTCCTTGAGTCGCTCCCGGAGAGGGAGGTGAGATCTGGGCTGGCAGAGACGGTGAAGTACGGGATAATTTCGGATAAAGGTTTATTCGAAATCCTTGAGGGGACATCCATCGAGGACAAGGAGCCTCAAACCATGGTGGAGATCATCGCTAGATGCGCAGCCATCAAGGCAAGGTACGTCGAGCAGGATGAACGGGACAACAAGGGAATCAGGGCCTCGCTGAACTATGGCCACACGACGGGCCACTCCATAGAGAACCTGTCAAAGCACGAGGTCAACCACGGCGAGGGCGTTGCCATAGGCATGAGTGTCGCTGCCCTGATAGCCGAGGAAATGAGCCTATTGGACAACGAGATGAGGGCTAGACAGGAGGCCCTTCTCCTGAAGATTGGTCTACCCACCAAGGTGCCCGACCTGGAGATCGCCGAGGTGGTGGAGGTCATGCACATGGACAAGAAGGCAGAGGACGGTAGGATACGGTTTGTTCTCCCGACTGGGATAGGAAAGGAGCCAGTGCTAAGGTACCTCTCTGAGGAAGTTATCGCATCGGCGCTGAGGGAGCTACAGTGAAGCCGTTGATATGCGGCTCGATCCAATCAAGGACCACGCAACAGACAGGCGAGGACGTAAAACGGGTGGGCACAGAGGCGGACCTCATAGAAATAAGGATGGACTACAGGGATGAGGCGCTGGATTTCGCTGAGATC
>JAUWLH010000115.1 GCA_030613835.1 Candidatus Bathyarchaeota archaeon
GACTTGGAGATGCCCCAGATCCCAATCAATGACGAATGGATGTTGGAAGCGGCGAAAAACGGGACGATCCCGGTTGAACTGCTTGATGAGTCATGCAGGAGGATCCTAAATCTCGCTCAACGTTATGGAACCCTGGCGAAAGTCAAGGTGGACTACGAGGAGCACCACAAGACGGCGATCAAGGCAGCCGAGGAGTCCATTGTCCTCCTGAAAAACGACGGAGCGCTTCCTCTTAGCAAAGATGCCAACATAGCGGTCATCGGTTCGTTTGCTAAAAAGCCTCGATATCAGGGGGTAGGATGCTCGATAGTTAACCCGAGAGAGCTACTTGCGCCGTTGAAGGAGATTCAGAGGCACACCAAACAAGTAGTGTATATACCAGGGTACGATTACGATCATGAAACAAATGAAGAGTTGCTGAAGGAAGCACGTGAGGCAGCGGAAAAAGTTGAAGCTGTTGTTCTGTTCGCGGGACTACCTGAGGAGGTAGAGACGGAAACCCATGACAGGGATGATTACAACATCCCAGAATCACATCTCAGGGTGATTGAGGCGGTCTCAGAGGTGAACCCCAACACAATCGTTGTCCTTCAGAACGGCTCAGCCGTTGCCGTGGGCCCTTGGATGAATAAAGTCGCGGCGATATTGGAGGCATGGCTAGGAGGAGAGGCGGGTGCATTAGCTATATCGGGCATCCTGTTTGGGGATGTCAATCCATCTGGAAAGTTAGCGGTGTCGTTCCCTGAGAGGATAGAGGACATTCCCGGGTTCCTGAACTTCCCAGGCGAGAACGGGAAACACGTCTACTCTGAGGGAATCTTCGTCGGGTACAGGTACTACGAGAAGAAGGATATCAGGCCAACTTTCCCCTTCGGTTATGGGATGAGCTACACTGAGTTCCAGTACAGCTACATCAAATTTGACAAGGACTCCATCACCAACGAGGACTCGCTGAAGGTGAGCTTTACTGTGACAAATGTCGGTGACCGGGCTGGAAAGGAGACCGCACAGCTTTACGTGAAACCTAACGGGTCCCGGCTCAAGCGACCAGTAAAGGAGCTCAAGGAGTTCACAAAGGTACACCTTGAGCCGGGGGAGTCAACGGCAGTTGCGTTTACACTCGACAACAGGGATTTCGCATACTATGATGATTACCATCACGAATGGGTGGTGGACAGCGGAACCTACACGATAATGGTGGGCGCGTCATCAGCTGATATACGACTCAGCGCCGATTTGGAAATCGAGTCCAATCAGGTCGTGTTCACGCCCCTCACGGGGGAGAGCTACTGTTACAATCTGATCGATAACGCCCACGCTCTCGTGGCTTTCAAAGACATAATGGTGAGAAACGGTCTCTGGGCCGAGGACCTCAGCGATGAGTTCATCGAGGCGATACGCCACAACTTCATACCTATCTTCAAGTCCATCACGAGGCAGACCGGGGGGAAAGTGAGCAGGGAAGAGTTTGACTCCTGGATGGAGGAGGTCAACAGGAAGACCCTAGTAGCGATGAAGCGAGCGTAGGCCATTGAGTTGGAAAGTGCTCATGCTCTACATATTGTTGAGGCGTGGACGCAACGCTCCCGCGCTGTTATATGTCGTATAGTTCCTCCCTTGGGGTATGGCGGACCTAGCCGATATCCTGTTATCCTTGGGATTGATAGCCTTCGGGCTGACCGCCGGATATGTTTACAGGAGTTGCTCCTCTGGGAAAGAGAAAACCGTTGAAGAGATCAACGAGCTGAGAAGCTTCAGGCATCAGCTGTCCTCTTTGTGAACCCAATCGCATTTGGGGGAGCCATATGGGCCCTGGACCTCAGCGACCTCCGTATCGTGGCATTACCTTTCCTGGAAGCCTTCGCTATCATCCTAGGCGGTCTCGTGGCTTTCCTAGCCTCCAAGCCCCTAGATCTAAACAAACGCGCGCAATCCATGAGTGACTTGGTGACCGAGGACGAGGGGATGACCGCTATCATGCGGGAGAACTCCAGACTGCTGGGGATCGACCCTATCCCCATCGTGAGTCTCGGGGGATCTGACCTCAAGTTCTGGAGGAGTAAAGGTATCCCCTCGTACTACTATGGACCCATGAACCACGGGATGGGGACCGTCAACGAGTACGTTGAGGTGGAGGAGTTTATCCACATAGTAAAGGTGCATCTCCTCTCCGCCTACGAGTACCTCACAAGGTAAACTGGTCATGACCTATCTTCGTTCTGAAGAGATTGGGGGTCTCAGGTACTCTCATTCAATACCTGCCTGAGCACAGCCTCGTCCACCTCATCTTTTTTTATTGAATGGAGTGACTGGAAGACAGAGAATTCCTTTAAAACTATCTTTCTTCATGGGCATAAGACGAATTTTGAATATTTAACCTAGGCGCGAGCAGGGATCGCTAAACCAGTTTCTACGCGCCTCTAGTCTCTTATTCTTCCCTTTGCAGCCACCCCTGTACCTTATATTCCGGCTTTGGGTAGGTGTAGAATCCTTTTCCCGTCTTAACCCCCAGTTCACCCTTGCTGATCTTGTCAAGTAATACACATGGGGGCTTATCCCTTGGGTCCCCAGATTCCCCGTAATAAACCAGCTCAATATCCCGTACCACGTCCAGCCCGACCCTGTCCATCAGCCCGAAGGGCCCCATGTCGGTGCCGTAGAGGCTCATCCACGCGCGGTCCACGTCCTCAAACGAAGCCACGCCCTCATCCACTACGGTAAGGCATTCCTTCTTTATCGCCCGCCAGACCCTGTTGAAGATGAACCCGGTGCTCTCCTTCAGCACAATCAGGGGCTTGACGCTTATGCTGTGGCTGAAATGCCTGGCTGCCTCCATCGCCTCGTCGGTAGTGTGGGTCCCCCTCATGAGTTCCAATATTCTTCTTCTCCAGGGATGCGAGTAGAAGTGCATGTTCAACACTCTCTCGGGGTGATGGGTTGCCCCCTCGATTTGTGAGACCTTGATGCTGCTGCTATTGGTTGCAAGCACCACACCTGGGTCGCATAGCTCATCCATCTTCATGAAAACTTGACGCTTCACGTCAAGCCGCTCAACAACGGCCTCAATCACTAGACCTGCTCCTTGGACAGCATCAGCTAGGTTAACTGTGTATGATATCCTCCCCTTGATGCTCTCCCCCTCGGGTTCACTGATGTCACCCACGGCTATCCACTCTTGAACATAATCCTCCACCGCCTTCTCTGATGCCCTCAAAGCCTTGGCCGAGACATCCTGCATGGACACAGTGTGGCCGTACCTCGCGCTGAGGACGCCTATCTGGGTGCCAAGATACCCCGAGCCGACGACACAAACCTTCGAAATAACCATCCTAGTATGAAGACGCTGAGATGAGTTGATTAAATCATGGGTCTTTCACTTTAACCCAAGTATCAAACGGGCCTCATCGGGGGACGCGATGGGTCTTTCCAGCGCCCTCGCTATGTTCGCGGCCTTCCTCACTAGGTCGGCGTTGCTCTTGGCCAGCTCCCCCTTCCGGAGGAACACGTTGTCCTCAAAGCCGACCCTGACGTGACCGCCCATGACAGTGGCTATAGTCGCCATGGGTATCTGATGTCGACCCAGCGCGCAGACGCTCCAGGTCCAATCCTTTGGGAGCAGGTCAACGCAGTACTGGAGCATTCTAGGTGACGGCAGGAATCCCGTGCGTCCAACCATGACGAACTGGACGTGTAGCGGCTCAGGCACTATGCCCTTCTCGGCAATCTGCTTGCAGACGTTTATCATGCCAGTATCGTACACCTCATGTTCGGGCTTGACACTCTGCTTTACCATGTACCCGCACCACCGCTCCAGCATCTTGACCGTGTTCAGGAAGATATCACCGGTCGGGTGCTCTGCCCACCTGTTCATGGTGCCCATGTTGAGGCTCATCATCTCCGAGCCTAAGAGGCACCGGGCCTCCACGAGCCGGTCCCAGACCTCAGGGGGGTTCCCGACCCTGCCACCGCCAGTGGTGAGGTTGATCACAACATCTACCTCCTCACGGATCCTCTCGACGTACTCCCCCATCAAGGGGTTAGGGTCCCCGCTGTAAGCCTCGCCGGTCAATGGGTTCTTGGCGTGAAGGTGGTCCACGCTTGCGCCTGCCCTTACACACGCCCCGACCTCAGCTACTATCTCGTCCACGGTGCTGGGGACGTAGGGTGTGGTGGCCTTGGAAACGTATTCCCCTCCCGTTACCGCAGCGGTTATGATGAGCTTCTCCAATTCAATCAAGAAACCATTTGTTTGCTCTATGAGTTAACTTTTATCACCAAAAACCAGGGGCCAGCGATGTGCTCACAGAGTTACTGGTAACATGGATCTTGAATTTCTTATTTATTCGAATGATGTGCTCGCATCGACAATATATTGAAAAAAATATCATACGCGAGCACTTTTAGCATACTTGAAAAACGTTAAAGAATACTGAAAAAACTTATCGAAAAAAAGGTGTTAGTTGATTTTTCTCGCTGTCTCGATAATGTCCCTCATCTTGAAGGGGAATAACTCAGCGAGTTCTTCGGCATCTCCTTGGGGGACTCCTTGTTCTATTAGCTGTCGTTTAAACTGCTTCTTGGCTCGCTTATAGCTCAGGCTGTAGTTCAGTGCCCAGCCAGGTGCCCTAACTATCAATCCCAGAACTGCGGGAATGGTACGTAGGGTAGCCCAGAAACTCAAGTCTACTCGTCCTTGTAGCGATGTTCCCCGACGTTGATGTCACCCACCATGCTCTTCCAGTTGGTGACTGTCCGCATATACTCGCGGGTCATATCCATTGCATCCTCTTCAGAAATACCTCCCTCTATGAGAGTTTTCCTGAACTCTGCTACGCTTTTAGCCATATCTTTGGCCGCTTCTGGACTGAAGAATGCCCCTATTATTCCCTTGATCATTGAAGGTACTTTGTCAGATACCACATCTAGGATGTAAGCGATATCTTCAGGGTTATCAAATGATTCTCCGTGGCGTCTTTTTGGATGTTCGTCCATTTTTTTCACGATCAATAATAGGAGTGTACACTATACTTAGATGGTCTGGAAAAAAGTGATCACTTTCTGATCAACACTTCGCGGTAGACTCAAAAATAGCTTACACGTATGGTTTTTATGAATTGTCTGGTCTTGAGGATGAGTTAAAGGGGCTCAACGAGAAGCTGGAGTTGATGCTGAAGAGACTGGACTATCTGGAAGCCTTGATGACTCAGAATCAGGAGTATCCTGAGTTATCTCATGTTATGAGCAGCTTACGTGTTGGTGCTAGCCTCTACTCGGAGCCCTTGAAGCTGATACAGCGGCTTGTGAGCGTGCAGCGGAGGCTCAAGCGCAGCGAGGAGCCAAGGGACGAAATCAGTAGAATCATATTGAACGTACTCGCCATCAAGGGGCCCCAGAACGTGAGCAGCTTAACACGAGAAGTACAGTTAGAACGAGGCACAGGAAGCAGAGTGACCATTAGGAAAAAGCTACTGGAACTCATTGAC
>JAUWLH010000262.1 GCA_030613835.1 Candidatus Bathyarchaeota archaeon
ATCGTGAACGTGCATCTGGTTGGTCGTACCTGGCTTAATCAAAACTCTTGAAAAACTCTCGAACGACCTCATGGACTCGGGCCTGACCGAGTCAAACTCGGGGTAATCCTCAAAGAAGATCTGGTAAAGGGTGTCCTCGCCGTGCTGCTCCTCAAGAGCCAACCGTTTCACCGATGGAAGATGGGTGACATGAATCATGAATAAGGTAAGTATTGAAAGGATAACTGTGTTTAGGTACGGATCATCACAAGCATCATCTTGAAAGCGGAGACTGCCCTCAACGCGTGCGGCTCATCCGCTGGCATGATGATGGTCTCATTAGTCCCGACCTCGTAATCCTTCCCAGAGATCGTGATCATCGCCTTCCCGTCGTACACGTAAACTAAGGCATCGAAGGGAGCGGTGTGTTCGCTGAGCCCCTCGCCCTCGCTAAACGCGAAAAGGGTCACAGATCCCTTTGGCTTATCGATAACGGTCCTGCTGACCACTGATTGCTTCTGGTACTCCACCATCTCGTCAAGTTTCTCCACGTCAACCAAAACATTAACCATTGAAGCCTAGAGGACGACGCTTAATTAACCTAGAGTGAAGATTATCCCAGTACTGCCTAGAAATATATCAGATAAAGCAACTTTGCTGAAAACGCAGTTTTAGATAACCGTGTTTGCAGAACCCACAACAACGAAAAAGAGGAAAAATGGCCAAACGATGAACCTTTATTAAATGTCACAAAGAAGAAAATATCATGAGATATTTTTCTCGGACAATGTTTCTGTTATCGCTCATCGCTATCGCGGTAACTCTCAGTAACACCGCATCCGTTGCGGCTACGGAAGAATGCACCGCTTGTCACGAAACCTACACACCGGAGATAGTTGATCAGTGGGAGCAGAGCAGGCACAGCGAGGTAGACGTTGGTTGCTTCGACTGTCACGAGACATCGGAGGATGACCCATCGGCATTCCAGCACTCGCTTGGGCTCATCACATCGGTGGTTTCACCGAACGCCTGCGCGAAGTGCCACGCCGACGAGGTGGAAGAGTACTCCATGAGCAAGCACGCCTGGACGACGTTCATTGGGCCACTCAAGCCATGGTACCAAGCCATGGTCGCGGAGGAAAAGGACCCCCTTGATATGCAGACTGCCATAGACAATAACCCCGAGGAGTTCATTAAGGGTCTTGTAACCCCGCTGTTCCCCGATTCAGGTGCTTTAGCTAACGCGGGACTGCTGGACGATCCGGAGTACAACCACGAGAACCAGGTAAACGGGTGTGAGACCTGCCACGGCACGTATGTCATCGCCGAGGACGGGGAGATCACGGATGGGTGGCCCAATACTGGCGTCGGAAGGGTCAACCCTGACGGCTCTCTTGGCTCATGCTCGTCATGCCACACGAGGCACGTTTTCAGCAAGGAGGAGGCGAGGAAGCCTGAGACTTGCGGCCAGTGCCACTTGGGACCGGATTACTCCCAGATGGAGATCTACGAGGAGAGCAAGCACGGTAACATCTACTTCAGCTCGGGGGAGTCTTGGGACTGGGAGGACGACGACTGGGGCGTGGATGACATCAACGCGCCTACGTGTGCGACGTGCCACATGTCAGGTTTCAACGGAGCCGTTGAAACTACCCATGACGCGGGGTCAAGGCTCTACTGGGAGATGCAGCCCAAGAAATCGGTGCCACAGTGGGACTCGGCGGAGCTGGTGCCTTTAGGCCAGCAAAGCCCTGACGTTCAGCAAGCCCTCGCGGGACGAGCGGAGATGAAGGCGGTGTGCACGGTCTGTCACGTCACCAGCTGGGTGGATCCGTATTTTGAGAGCTTCGACAACACGGTCAGCGACTATAACAAGATGTATGATTACACACTGGCGCTGCTCAACGAGGCATATGAGGAGGAACTGATCGACCTTTCCAACCCCATCGATGAGGTGCTGGAGATCCAGCACTACTACATCTGGCATCACAGCGGAAGACGGTGGAGGATGGGGGCAGCCATGATGGCTCCTGACTGGACCCACTGGAATGGGGCCGTTGATGCGCTGTTGTCTAACCTGAACACAATGGAGAACTGGATCTCAACCGCGAGGGAGACAAAGGTGCTTGAGGAGAGGCTGATGACCACCGATGCACAGCTTCAGCAGGCACTGATCGACATCGAGGATATGGACACCAATGCACCTGTCGATGTACCAGATACTGGAAACAACCTGCTGGCCCCCTCGGCCATAATTGGGCTTGGCATTATCATAGCTGCAGTCCTGCTCTTACAGAAGGACAGGCTATAACCCCCTTTTACTCAATTTCTTTTTCGTAGACGTACAACGGCTCAGGGCAATCTGGTAGCCAGCCCTTGTTTACGTACACGAATTTCTCGTAGAAATGATGGTTCCTGACAGCGTAGGGTGGGGTCTCAAGGGTCCATTTCCCTGCAGGATAGTTTTCACGGATGTGCTCCATCGCCCATTGCCCGATCCTCCTGTCTTGATGTTCGGAGTGTATCCAGATCCTGACAATCTGCATGTGATCAGAGTCCAATCCCTCGAGAATGATACCGCCAATAATCGCTCCATCGAGCATGATCTTCAGGTAGACATCATTCCGCATCTTGTCGAGCTGGTAGTCAACATCATCGCATTCAGGTGACCCGCCCTCTGGTTTATCAGTGTGCCTGAATGTGTCATCATCGAAGGGCAGCTTGCATGTCCGGGTTAACTCATCTACGTCAGACGGTTAGGCGGGTAGAAACTTGATGTTCATCCAACCTAATGGGGGCGATGTAATATAATGGTATTAAAAAAGAGGAGGACGAGAGACGATCCGTCGTCGGGATAA
>JAUWLH010000201.1 GCA_030613835.1 Candidatus Bathyarchaeota archaeon
AGACATCATTAACGGCCCTCGGGATGACTGAATCCGACTCTGAGGGCTTGGAGAAATATTTCTCCTAAATCCCAAATAATACACTGTTTTTGCGAGCAACATTTTCTTGTCTACCCTAGGGGTATATTGCAGTAAATGTATGCTAAAACAAGGTTTCGGGCGTCTTTTTTTCAAGGCTTTAAAATGGCCTATATTTAGCTTGAAACATGGCTTTATGTCTCAACATATTGAGACAAAGCCTTTGTTTTCGATACCTCCAAGGGTTCCTGATACCTGTGAGAAATGAATTTACATCAGTATCAAAAACATCTCTTTTTGGATTGATTTCAAGGTGATAAACAATTTAGTAGATTAATAGAAAAGTAGAGTTGTAAAATTAGATCTCAAGGATTGCGCCACGGTCAGCGCTTGTAACGAGCTTGGCGTACCGTGCGAGATAACCTGTTGTCACCTTCGGAGGCATGGGCTTCCACTCGGCCTTCCTCTTGGCAAGCTCCTCGTCGGAAACATGCAGATGAAGTTTCCTACCCGGCACATCGATGCTTAACTTATCTCCGTTCTTGATCAAAGCTATTGGTCCCCCAACAGCTGCCTCTGGACTGATATGTCCAATGCATGGTCCACGACTCGCACCGCTGAACCTACCATCAGTTAGCAGCGCTACCTTGTCAAGTCCATAGCCCATAACCGCACTAGTGGCGGCGAGCATCTCACGCATACCCGGTCCTCCCTTGGGACCCTCGTACCTGATGATAACAATATCACCGTTCACGATCTCGCCTGCGTGGATTGCTTTCAATGACTCCTCCTCCGTGTCAAAACACTTGGCAATGGCGGAGAATACCCACATAGAGGGATCGATTGCAGCCAGCTTGGCTACCCCACCTCCTGGTGAGATGTTGCCCCTCATGATGGCAATTCCGCCTGTCTCATGGATTGGGTTCTCTAATGTCCTGATGATTTCGTCATCGTGGATCAGCACGCCCTCAAGGTTTTCCTTCAAGGTTTTACCTGAAGCAGTGATGACGCTTGTGTCAAGCTTGTCTCCTAGCCTCTTCAGAACTCCGGGGATTCCTCCAGCTGAGTGGAGGTCAACAATCTTTAATGGCCCAGCAGGTGCCATATTGATCAGGTGTGGGGTATCCTTGCTGATCTCGTCAAACAGGTCCAGAGGTAGATCAATTCCACACTCATCAGCGATTGCTTTGAGGTGCAGTACCGTGTTTGTGCTTCCGCCCAACGCCATGTCTGCTACAATTGCGTTCCTGAACGCCGCCTCGGTCATGACCTTTCTTGGGGTAATGCCCCTCTCAAGGAGTTCAATGATCTTCTCACCGGCTTCCTTGGCTAGCTTTGCCCTTTCCATCCCTGTCGCGTTGGCCGTTGCCATGTATGGAAGGGTCATTCCGATACTCTCGATGAGGCACTGCATCGTGTTGGCCGTGAACATTCCCCCACAGGCTCCTGGTCCACAGCAGATATCCTCAAGGTACTTGACTTCCTCGTCACTGATCTTACCACCTACGGCTAGACTTGCTGCCTCGAAGAGCTCCTGAACCGTAATTGTTTTGTCCTTGAAGTGACCCCACTTGGGACATCCTGGATCCATAGGTCCTCCGAGAACAAAGATGGTTGGGATATCCAATCTAGCAGCTGCCATCATCATGCCTGGATCGATCTTGTCACAAGTGGTGATGCATACCATAGCGTCGAAGCCGTGGCCTGTAATCATGACCTCGATGCTGTCAGCGATGAGCTCCCTACTAGGCAAGCTCATCTTCATACCTTCATGTCCCATGGCAATACCATCACAGACGGCGATGGTGTTGAATTCACGAGGTAGACCACCAGCTCCCGCAATGCCCAGCTTAACCTGGGTAGCGATCGGGTTCAAGTGTACATGACCTGGATTGATGTCGGTATAACTGTTCACGACGGCGATGAGGGGCTTTTTCATATCATCCTCTGTCGCGCCAGTGCCCTTCAATAGGGCTCTGTGGCTTATCCTCTCGGGGCCATCGTAAACTTTGCTACTCTTATGCCTCGGATTATAACTCATATCCTCTGAGACACGACGACTCTTTATAATATTAATGGGAAACCGGTTTTATAAAAAAATAGAGGATTTACCACTTCTCGTGGTGGACCCTGTCCTCGTTATACCTGTCAGACGGGGGTTTCTCCTCATCAGGTACGCCTACCGCTATTACGCAGAGAGGGAATACCTGTTTTGGTAAATCCAATAACTTTCTGATTTTGTAGACGCGGTCATCGTTGGGATAGAGGCCACACCAAGTGGCACCATAACCCAGCGCATGAACCGCCAGGAGGATGTTCTCAACGGCCGCCGAACAGTCCTGCTGCCAATAGCCTGGGCATGTCTGAAGCTCGGGGTCGGCGCAGACAATGATGCCAAGAGCTGCGTTCTTCAGCATTTTTGTATAGGGCTGGATCTCCATGATCTTCTCGTGAGTCTCCTTGCTCTTTGATACGACAAAGTGCCATGGCTGCTGGTTGCAAGCAGATGGGGCCGCCATTGCTGCTTCAAGCATTGTCTTGATATCTGCATCTGGGATGTCTTCACCGGTGAACTTGCGGATGCTTCTTCTGCTTAATATGATGTCAATGAATTCCTGACTCATGGACATAACCAGATGGTCGGGTTTCTTAAATGATTCTGATTGGAGGTTAGGAGAGATCCTTGTTGATACCTACCTGTTTGAATATTGAACGAAGGGCCTCTACTAAGGTTGGATCTATCAGTGTTATCGCCTCTGTAATTACATAGACTTCCTTGGGGAACAATGTACTACTCATTCATTTCACCTCCAGTAAACTGTTTCATCCATCTTGTTCGTGAACTAGACTCGGTTATTATCTGGTTGTAAGCGGATAGGACGTCGCTGTCGATGGTTTTGTTGAAGGTGTCGAAGTACCAAGCTAAAATATTGTAGGGATTGAACGGTGTGTTAGTCTCTTGTATGTACGATGCAAGGATCAGTGCTACTTCTCTGAACTGTAGTGATCGGTACACGATGTCGTTGTAGTTGATGCGCTCGTTTTCGAGTCCAGAGATCTGGTTCTTGACGTCATCTAAAACTGACCTGAGCTTCTTGTCGATCTGTATGGTCGTCTTATCGGACATGTTATAGATCTCCTATAGTTTACTGATAAGAATACTATAGCTATGCTATAAATATGTTATGGAAAAGGTATGGGTTTACCAATTGTTACGGTGAACCCTATCCTCGTTATAGTTCATACGAGGAGGTTTCTCAACAGTCGTCACACCCAAGGACACGATTCCAAGAGGAGTAACGTGGCTGGGGACATCGAATAAGTCTTTGGTTCCCTTGATCAGTGCTTCATGTGGATGAACACCGAGCCAGACAGCTCCATAACCCATGGCGTGTGCCGCTATCAGTATGTTCTCGGTTGCTGCTGCGCAATCATGTATCCAGAAATCAGTGTCCTGAACCTGGTTATCACCGAGTACAACTATCGCGTGGCTTGCATGCTCCAGCATCTTGGAGTACTG
>JAUWLH010000085.1 GCA_030613835.1 Candidatus Bathyarchaeota archaeon
TGCCATCTTTGTGCCGTGGAAAGTCTGTGCTAGTGACAGCCCATACCTTTTGGCGAGGCCCTCGCTGACAACATTCTTGACACCCGTGTACATCCTCATGGCCTTGACGCCCTTCTCCTCAGAGAGCTTGAGCCAGTGCTCATACAGGCACTTGCCCAGCCCCTTTCCCTGGGCTTGCGGCACGACCCTAAGAGTCTCTAGCCACGCGGACCCATCGGGTAAGATACTGTACTTCCCGCACCCCATGATCTTGCCATCAAGCAAATCTACACTCCAGTCACCTTCCTCGTCATTGAGGAACATGTCCCAGACATGGGGGACGTAGCTAAGTGATGGCGTGCTCAGGCTCTCGACCCAGATTACATCATCCAGATCCTCGGCCCTCGCCTTTCGCAGCAGGATATTCGGTTTATCAGACATGCCACATGACTACGTGCTCAAGATGATAAAATTAACGGCTGATGGATCATTCTCATTGACCCCTCGTCGGCCCGACGTAAATCTCCACGGGCTCCGTCTGACTGTGTGGTGTATGAGCGAATCTGTGTGGCGTTATTTAATTCGTGGGCTTGGAGCCGTATGCCTGTATCGTGTACCAGGTCATCTTGAAGCCCCTAGTGCCTGATCTTTCCTGCATCTCGGATAGCACCTTGGCATCCAACTCCTCCCTGATCTCCTCTGGAACCGATGCTCTCCAGTAGGCCGGGTAGGGGTTTCTGGACCAGAAACCCTCGGGCTTGACGTTCATCACTCTATGGTAGCCGTAGACTAGTGGCCTCCTGAAGCCTGTCTCCCATAGGAGCCGTTGAACAGTCTCCAGGTCGATGTGCATATCGATGACATCCTGTACTGACTCACGGAACCCACGTAGATCTAGGTTATCCTTTGAGACAAAAAGGCAGACATCAATCAGCTCCGCGACGTGTTCTCCCCCTCCGAACAGTTGACCCATGCGACCACCGGGGGTCATGACCCTGTGAATCTCCTTCAACGCCTTGAGCTTGTCTGGGAAGAACTGGAACGACATGTTGCTTATGACCATATTGAACATGGCTTCGGGGTAGGGTAGGTTTTCCACGTCCCCCTCCTTGAACTCGATATTGTACCCTAGTTTATCGGCGTTCTCAGCGGCCTTCCTTACCATATCGGGAGAGAGGTCGACACCGTGGACGTCCCCGGTGCCTAGATAATCAACAAGGCTGAAGGTTGATAGCCCTGTTCCACACGCGATGTCCAAGGTCACGGGGTTCTCCGGTACTCTCATCTCCCTGAGCAGCATGCCTGTCAGGGATTCTATCCCCCACCTTGAGGACCCCAGTCGCTCACTTACCCCCTGGTCATATGTCTCGGCCGTCTGCCTGTAAGTCTCAAGAACCCTTTCTTTGACCCCGTCTGGCATGAATGAAAAACGGTTGCTTGATATGTTTAAGGGTAATGAAAAATGGAGGAGTTTTACTCCCTGTAGAGCACTTTGCCTGGCTTCTTCCCGGTGTGACTCATCTCGTCGACGACATGGACGCCGTTGACGATTACATGATGAATCCCCCTCGGATAGACACAGGGATCCAGGGATGTGGACATGTCCTTGACACGGTCGATGTCCATGATGACGAGGTCGGCGTAAGACCCAGCCTTGATAACTCCTCTATCCTTGAGCCTGAACTTCTGGGCCGGGAAGCCCGTCACGTGGTGAACAGCCTGCTCGATGCTCAGGATCTTCTCTTCCCTCACGATGGCCTCGAAGTAAGCCGCGAACCCGTTAAAGCTGTTCTGGCTGGGTTTAAACCAGGGAACTGACTTTGCCTCCCACTCGGTATTGATGGCTAGGGTGTCGATGCCGGCCATCATGGCGGGGTGCTTGTAGAATAGGCTCTTGACTGGACTTGCAAAGCTCATGGCGTGGAGCTTTGTGTACGGGTCCTCCCTTAGTATCTCGAACAGCGCGTCAAGGGGCTCTACCCCCAATTCGGACGCGACTTGGGACACAGTCTTATCCAGGTACGCACCGTTCTTACACTCGGCTATCTTCCTGCCCATGCTCCACCGGGGGTTGATATTGGGGTTGAGCCCGTACCACTTGCCAGACCAGATGGTGGCCTTGATCTCCTCACGGAAATCAATCATCCTCAACGCCTTGGCGAGCTGCTCTCGGCTACCTGTGACCCTAACCCATGGTGTGAGTGCCGCGGCGAGCCAGTTGTTCGCGTAGAGACCGTAACCACTGGTGTTGGGTATGAGGTCAAAAGACACATCCAGGCCCTCCTCGAGGGCCTCGTCTACAGCCTGGAGAGTTGCCTTCGCTGATGCCTCCGTCATAAGCGCGTTACCTCCCGGATAGACATCGTAGAGTGGGCCAAGGTGGCTAATCTGGACCGCGGTCCCAGCCTGCCTACCGACATCGATGGCCTCCAGTATGCCGTTGATCTTGGGCGGTGGGAACTCGCCTGGCCGCCTTGCCTTCCTGAGACCGGTTCTGAGGCTGTGACTCTGGTAGATTCCGTCGTACTCAGCAACAATCTTGTCGAGTTCGATGAGCTCATCCTTGACTGCCCAGTAACCTGGGTCGTAGTCCCTTCCAACACTCATACCCCGACAACCATCCTCCATGGCCTGCCTGAGGTGGGGCTTCATCTCATCTATTTCGGCATCTGTTGCCACCCGCTCAAAATCGCGCCCCATTGCCATGATCCTGACGTTACCGTGGCCCACCATCGGCACATAGTTGGGGCTTATCCCGAAGGACTCTACCTTGGCGCAGAACTCCCCCATGGTATTCCAGTCCACCTCCCAGCCCACTTTCTCCCTGTGGTGGAGGTTGAACTCGTCTCTCTCTATGAGACGCGACGGGTAGTACATGGCGGGATAAAGATTCTGGAACAGATCATAGAGGATCATACCTCCGCTGACATACTCGCCATAGGGCCCTGGGCTTCCGCCACACTGGCCTCCGATGAAAGTGGTGATCCCTTGCCTCAGGAACCCCTCGGCCTCTGGGTAATAGAGGATGCTGATATCGCCGTGGTTGTGAACATCGATGAAGCCGGGGCTCACAATCCTGCCTTCGGCGTCTATCTCCTTGCCTGCGGTTCCCAGATCCACCCCGACTGCAGCGATCCTGTCACCGTATAATGCCACCTCACCCTTGAAAGGCTTCTTTCCGGTACCGTCGACGATGGTTGCGTTCTGAATGATTATGTCATAATCGTCTGTCATGGGCTATGTATTGTTCCATCAAGGACTTAACATTTAGTCCGTTGGTTTAAATCAGCTGCAACGAATATCAGACCATGAAAGCCATTATTTTGGGTACAGGGGGTCCCAGGCCAGACCCCAATAGGATGGGCCCATCCACTCTCGTCTCCATCGGGGATGACAACATAATCATTGACGCTGGGAGGGGCGTTGCCACCCGTCTGGTCCAAGCAGGTGTCCTCATCACGGATTACGGGTACGTCTTCATCACTCACCACCACTTCGACCACACGGGCGGGTTAGCTGACCTCCTCTTCGCAGCCTGGAACAAGGCTAGGAACAAGACGATTCACGTCTACGGCCCCATGGGTACGAGGAAGATGGTCAATCACCTCTTCGAGGCGTATGAGAGGGACATCTGGTACAGGATGTCAGAGACCAAGTTGACGGTAGAGAAGCTCATCGATATCAGGAAGATGGTCAGGGTTCACGACGTGGAGCCCGGGATAATATACCAAGGAGACAAGTGGATGGTCTCTGCGGAGTACGTGGAGCACGGTCACGGGCTGGGTTTGAGCGTGGAGGACTGGCCCTGCCTCTCGTATAGGATTACAGAGGGAGAGAGGAGTTTGGTAATCAGCGGCGACGCGGTGTACTCCAGTAAGCTGATACAGTTCTCAAAGGACGCCGACGCACTGATCATGTGCTGCTACTTCGCAGGGGAGGAGGTCAACGATCACGACACGAGGCTTATCGCCGAGCATGTCCTGACAAGCTCCCTTGACGCTGGGAGGATAGCCGCAGAGGCACACGTCGGTAAGATGGTCCTTGTTCATATCAAGGAGAAGCCCCAGCGACTCCTCGACGCCATGGTTGACGACATCAGAAAGGATTATGATGGAGAGGTCATCGTTGGTGAGGACCTCCTGAAGATAATGGACTAAACTCGTTTTATCGAGACTATGTCGATGGGCGGTGTGAGCCTCTGGCTCTCGTATGGTTCTACCTGGATGGCACGTACAACGTCCATCCCCTCGATCACCTGGCCGAACGACGCGAAACCCTGCATGTCGGGGTTCCTGTTGCCCTGGTAATCAAGCGATGGCTGATCGCCTATGCAGAAGTAGAAGCTACTCTTGGCAGAGTTTGGTTTGAACCTGCCCATGCTAATGGCCCCGTCAATGTGCTTCAACCCCGTGAGGCTTGTGCGCTCCAGTTTTATGGGCGCATACTCTTTGTCCTTGAGCACCTGCCCGCCCTGGATTACCTCGATCATGACGGGCGAGTCCGGCTGGTTGTCCATGGTGACGGTTCTGAAAAAGGTGGTGCCATCGTAGAGGCCCTCATCGACATATCTAAGGAAATTTCCGCTGGTAATAGGTGTCTTTTCCTCGTATATTTCCACCTTGATGTCACCCATGGTGGTCTTGATTAATACAACTGGGTTAGAACTCAATTTAATCTAATTAGAAACGGGGTAAGTAATATTTGAAAAGAAGGGTTAATGCTTTCGTCGGCGCTGGCCACGCGATCCACTGGAACCACGTGAACCACGATATCCACCAGCTCTATATGATCCGCCTGCCCCTCGCCTCTTTGACTTCAGGCAAGGCAGGCAGTAAACTGGGCGCTCATCCTTTGGCTTGAAGGGCAACGTGAACTCGGTCTTGCATTTCCTGCAGATGGCCTTGTACCTCTTTGGAGGACCCGCCTTCACCTCGATGCTTGTCTTCAGCTCGGTGATTTTCAGGTTGGTCCGGGCCTTGATGTCATCAAATGCACTCTCCTCACCGTGGGCTACGAAAAGGATGGATGTCCCCTCGTTCTCCATCCTTGCTGTCCTTCCAATCCTGTGGAAGTATGAGTTTGTCTCCATGGGCATATTGTAGTTGACTATGTGAGTGATACCGCCAATGTCAAGGCCTCTCGCTGCAATGTCTGTTGCTGCTAAAAAGTCCACTTTGTCCTTCCTAAAGCTCCGGGTTATCCTGTCCCTCTGAGCCTGAGTCAGGTCTCCGTGAAGCGCACCGGCGTTATAACCGTTATTCTTCAGTTGTTTTGATAGCCTGTAAGCGCCTCTCTTGGTCCTTGTGAATATAATGGCCTTCCTGATTTTCTGTTCTTTTATAAGCTCTTTAAGAATCGGGAAACGACTTGATGTATCAACCCTGACAAACTTTTGATCAATCTGCTCAAGGGTAATCTCATCCTTGCTGACCAGAATCTTTTCAGGCTTGCTCATGTACTTGTTGCATATCTTCCAGATGTTGCGGTCCATGGTTGCTGAGAACAAACTCGTCTGCTTCTTCTGAGGAGTCTTATCCAGGATCTTGTTAATGTCTTTAACAAAGCCCATGTCAAGCATCCTGTCAGCCTCATCTAGGACAACCATCTTAACTGCCCTAAGCTTCAGGGTGCCTCTTTGAAGGTGGTCGATGACTCTTCCAGGAGTCCCAACGACTATGTGGACACCCCTCCTTAGCCGGTTAATCTGTTTGTTGATCTTTTCGCCCCCGTAAATAGGGCATACTTTGACGCCAGTATATCTACTGAGCCTCATGATGTGATCAGCGATCTGGATAGCCAGTTCACGTGTGGGTGCTAAGATTAGCCCCTGAACTCTATTATCGCTGAGATCGACGCCCTCGATCATTGGAATGCCGAAAGCCGCGGTTTTACCCGTACCTGTCTGGGCTTGACCTATTACGTCTCTACCCTCTAGTAATGGCATAATTGATTGCGCCTGGATAGGCGATGGTTTCTCGAAGCCAAGTGCCTTGATGCCCCGTAGAACATCCTTGCTAAGTGGTAGATCGTTGAAATTTTGTACTTGCATACGTTTTTGCTCTTATCACTAAACTACGCATGCGGTTGCCTTGTAAGCGTCTCCATACATGAATATGTTTGACGTGATTAGCCACTCAATCAGGGAGGTGGCATTTAAAGGTATCACAATTTATTAAACAAAAAAAGATTTTACTGGAGCCCCATAGACGGGAATCCGGCAACATTGACGAGGTAACTAGTACCTACGTGGTGGCCTGTGCTTCTTGAAGCATTCCTGACAGTAGACTGGACGGCCCTCGGTTGGCTTGAACGGAACCTCGGCTTCCTCTCCACAGTCGCTGCATGTGACCTTGTGCATCTCTCGGGGACCACGGTCGTAGCTACGCCTCTCTCTATAACCCATTACTTTCACTCCTATTACGTATCTTGATAAGTAGAATACAGTCGAAACGATACTCCAAATATCTGAGTCAAGGGAACAAGCCCCGCTATTAAATCTATGCGTAGTTTAACTCTTACCTAAATAAGATCTCAGGCAAGTGTACACCATTTTTTTCACAGAATTAGTGGTTTACTTCAAAGTTGCCTTAGAATACCTGAGG
>JAUWLH010000161.1 GCA_030613835.1 Candidatus Bathyarchaeota archaeon
CTGTCCGAGCTAATCGCCGAGCAGCCAAACCTGTTCAAGGACAAGGACAAGACCCCGTGCCCAAACCACCTGAAAGAAGAGGTGCTTGAAAGGCTCGTGACCAAGGTGGACGCCCCCGAGATAAACACCATGGACGGCGTCAAGTTGGTCTACAATGACGGAAGCTGGATTCTGTTCAGACCCAGCGGCACCGAGGCAATATTTAGGCTGTATGCGGAGTCAGTCAGCGAAGAAAGGGTCAGGGAACTCATCAACAGACACAAGGCAATAGTCAAGAAAGTCGTTGACGAGCTCAGCGCTGCATAGAGCGGGCCAAGTCAAGCAGGCTCTTGTAGGGGTCCTCCGATTTTACGACCCCGCTGGCAACAAGGATGCCCCTTGCGCCCAGGTCAATGGCAGCAGAGGCGTCTTCTCCATTGGTTATACCCGCACCGCATAGGACGATCACATTAGAGTTCACGGACTTAACGCCATTGACTGATCCCGAGACTACCTCAGGTTGAGCCTTGGAGACTGATATCCCTGAACCTATGAGCTCAGATGGCTCTATCGCGATGACATCTGGGTTAAATAATGCGATCCTCTTCGCGGTATCTATCGTATCTGCACAGACGCAGGTGAACAGATCCACCTCTTTCGCCCTCAGTATCGACTTTTCGATCACATCCAGCGGTAACTGGTGCTCACTGTGGTTCAGCAAAGTCCCGTAACAGCCTGATTCAGCCACCGCCTCTGGCAGGATGTGCCCCGTGTTCCTTCCGGGGTACACGGGATCGATGTGCTGGGAAAAGACGGGCATTTCACTGGCGTCTACAAGGGCCTGGATGTCAAGAGCCTGGGCGGCTAGGGCTATGCTGATACCTGTTTTCTCGTATACTCGCTCGGCTACCCGGACGAAATCGAGGGCCTTTTGACCCGTAGACTGTTCATAAGTCTTGAGATTGAGCAGGATTAATGGATACGATAAAACTCCAACTGACAAAGCAATCAACGTGAATTGTGGTGATTCATTGTATTAATGGTTACGAGCAACCAAGTCTTATAGACGCTCAGCCCGTTCACCTATTGCCATGAAGCTTGACGGCCCAGTTATAAGATCAGGTCCACCAGGACCCAAGGTAGCCAAGGTACTCGAAGAGGCGGGACTTGGTCCTGAGGATTATGGCTCACCGCTGGTCGAGCGAGCCGAGGGCATTTACATCAAGGACCCAGACGGGAATGTGTTCATCGACCTGATATCAAGCAGGTGCATTGCAAATACGGGTCACAGCCACCCGAGGGTCGTCGAAGCAATCCAGAAACAACTATCAAAGGGCTTCCACTGGCAGACAACCGATATGTACACACTGGCGGACAGGCTCGGGGAGATGACGGGACAGAAACCGTGCCAAGTGTACTGGAGCCAGGCGGGCAGCATGGTCAATGAATTCGCGATCAAGGCGGCCAAGAGGATCACGGGGAGACCAAACATCATCAGCTTCACCGGGAGCTACCACGGCTCAAGCATGGGGGCAATTAGCATCAGCGGCTATAACCCGACAATGACGAGGCATTACGGCCCAACCCTGCCAGGGGTTTTCCACGCCCCGTACGCCTCCTGCTATAGGTGTCCTTTCAAACATGACGTGGAGACATGCGGCATGGCGTGCCTCGACTATATCGAGGATGTGATGTTCAAGACATATGTGGCGCCAGATGAAGTTGCAGCAGTCTTCGTGGAGCCTATTCAGGGCGACGCGGGCTGGTATATTCCACCGGATAGGTGGCATCAGGGACTGAGGAGACTATGCAATGACCACGGTATCATGCTGGTGGTCGACGAGGTCCAGACAGCCTTCGGCAGGACCGGTAAATGGACGGCAATGGAACACTGGGGGGTCCAAGGGGACATAGTGCTCCTTGGCAAATCAATGGCAAGCGGCATTCCAATGAGCGCGGCGGTTCTTCCAAGGGACATCCTGGAGTCAACGGACCCAGAGCCAATTCCTATTCATGCCCAGAGCTTCAGCGGGACACCCCTCGGGGTAGCCGCAGCCCATGCCACCATGGACGTGATAAGAGACGAGAGGCTCTGCGAGAACGCCGAGAGGACCGGAGGATATATGAAGAAACGGTTGGTCGAGCTCATGGAACCGCACGGGTGTATCGGTGATGTCCGAGGGCTAGGGCTTCTCCTGGGCGTCGAGATAGTGAAAGACCGTGAGAAGAAGACTCCAGACCCAGAGATGGCGGCTAGGATATGCAGCGAGGCGTTCAAAAGGGGACTATTCGTGCTCAACATGGGTAGCTACGGCGGTAAGGCGCTGAGGATAGCCCCCCCGTTGATCATAACTGAGGAGCAGGTCGATAAATCAATAGAAATCCTTGACGAGTCCATGAGGGGCGCTCAGGGCTTGTAGGTCCTGATGTAATCCTCGGTAGCGGCCAGGTATTCATCAATATCCTTCTCGGTGTGAGGGCTGCTGATCCAGCTGTGGCTCACTGTGGGGCTCAGGTATATGATGCCCGACTCAAGCATGTGCCGGAAGTATCCCCTTGTTGCTGGAATATCGTTCCTTGCCGTATCGCCCGCGTTCATGGGCTTGTCCTTCTGGAAGTGGATTCCGAAGGTTGACCCAACGCCAGTCACGGATATGGGCATCTCATCCCTCTTGAATATATCCAGAAGCCCATTCCTCATCCTTTTGCCTAGAGAATCAATGTGTTTGTAAATCCGTCCGTCTGCCAAGGCATAGATGGTGGCCGACCCTGCGATCATGCTGATGGGATTACCCGTGAAGGTCCCGCCGTGGGCGCTCCTCTTGCCAGGATCAGCGTATTTGGTGTGGTCGATCAACTCCATAATCTCAACTGGGCCACAGAAGGCTCCAACGGGGAAACCACCACCAATTACCTTACCCAGGAGTGTCAGGTCTGGCGTGACTCCGTAGTACCCTTGAGCCCCACCCGTGCCAAGCCTGAAGCCGGTAATCACCTCGTCGAATATGAGAAGCGTGTCCGTATCATCGCAAACCTCCCTGAGGCCCTCAAGGTAACCTGGCTCAGGCGTGATGAACCCAGCCGCCCCCATCACCGGCTCAAGGATGATACAGGCGAATTCATGTTCCCTTGCCATCTTCTCAGCTGCCTCCAGGTCATTAAAGGGCACCGCATATGTGTCCTCGATCACCTTCCTGTTGAGCCCCGCGGATTCTGATCGCCCGAATGGCTGGCCAACATATGCGTGAAGGCTGTCATATCCTCCATGCCAGCCTCCCTCGATCTTCAGCATCTTGTCCCTGCCGGTGTAAGCCCGGGCCAATCTGGTCCCATACATGTTTGCCTCGGTTCCGCTGCTGGTGTACCTCACCATCTCTGCGGATGGGACATACTTGACGATTCTCTCAGCCAGCTCTATCTCAAGCTCGTGGCTGAACCCATAGTGTGTCCCGTATGGAAGCTGCCTCATCACGGCATCGATGACGACGTCAGGCGCGTGCCCTAGGATCATAGCACCGTGCCCCATCCAGTAATCTGTGTACTCGTTGCCATCAACATCAGTCACTGTGACGCCCTTGGCCTTCTTCAGATAGAAAGGATACGGGGGTAAGGCCCTAATCCCATAGCTCACGCCCGCGGGTAGGACCCTGTTAGCCCTCTCGAAGAGCCTTCTGGAGTTTGATGTACGTTCCTCGTAGCCTGTCATCGTTGATACCTGTGAGATATTCCACGTTTTTTGTATAAAGGTGAGGCGGTGTTCAGTGTGGTTTAAACCAGAGTAACGCCTTCTACGCCCCCGTGAAGCCGGAGAACATCACTGACACCATCGTCCAGTTGAAGGTACCCATGTCGAGGAACCCGCTGGGCAAGACGTTCAGCTACCTGCTCAAGGAATCCAGAACCCTCATAGACACGGGCGTGCCCTCGGACGAGGCATACAACGGACTACGCGCCCAGCTAAAACTCCACAGGTTTAAGCCAAAGGACATTGAACGAGTAATAATCACACACCTTCACAACGACCACATCGGGCTCGCTGAAAGGCTCCGCGACTTCGGGGCGGAAATCTGGGCTGGATACATGGCGAGGGAGAGACAGGAAATGATCGTCAAGGAATGGAACAACCTCTACGAGAACACCCTCAAGGAGCTGGACCTCTTCGGCGGACAGCAGTACAGGCACAACATCACTATTAACAAGTACGTTTTCAAGAGCGATGTCAACCCCATGCCCATCGACAGGTACCTCGCCGACGGCGAGAAGTT
>JAUWLH010000013.1 GCA_030613835.1 Candidatus Bathyarchaeota archaeon
ACTGGATTAGTTGGTGGTTATCTGGCCCAGAAAACAGAGCCATTCTATGCCGCATGCTCAGCCGCATACCTGAACGGCAGGGCTGGCGACAAGGTCAGCGAAAAGAAAGGTTACCACATTATGCCCGAGGACCTCCTGGACGAGATATCGGTAGTAATCGAGGATTGCCTTAACCACAGGGTCTAGGGCAGTAACGGCTGGACGTTCTTGTCTAGCATATCCGACACCTTGTCCATTGGCAGGTGTAGGTCACGGTGGGGCGCGTACCTGTTGATGTTCATCAGCATATCCACGTACGGCCTCTGCCTGACGCCGGGGTAATCGGTGCCGAATATCATCTTGTGCATCACCCCCATGTTCAGGGCTGTCAACAGGTCCTTCCACAGCAGGTAAGTGAAGCTGGGATGGTTCACGTCCCCGTAGGGCCAACTGATGTCGCAGTAAACGTTCTTGTGTTTTCGGGCAACATAGAGGGTCTCATCCACTCTTGGGTAGCCGATGTGAGCTAGTACTATCTTGAGTTCCGGGAAGCACTCGGCTATGACATCGATCTGCGCGGGGGCGGTGTGGTACAGGTAGTCGTACTTTACAGGCATACCCGCGTGGTGGAACATGATGGGCATCCCGATGCTTGACGCGGCCTCGTAGACCTTGAACGCGTGGGTATCATCGGGCTTGTAGCCGTCGCTGCAGGGGTACAGCTTCAATCCATGTAGCCCCAGTTCGTTCCTCTGCCTAAGGACCTCCTCGCCCATCCCGCGGAGGATGGCGTTGACGTACCCGAAACCGATAAACCGGGTTGGGTCCTGACCGCAGAACTCCGCTACCTGCTCGGGACTGGTGCGGGTGTCGCTGAGCACCACCGCCTTGTCTATTCCTGCCTCATGTAGGTCAGCGATGAACTCCTCCTTGCTAACGGCGATTATGGTAGGGTTCGCAGGATCGCTGTACTCGGTTATGCTAATATGGCAGTGGTAATCGACCTTTGGGAGACCTGTCTTCCTGATGACCTGCTGTCGCGTTAATAGTGATGTGTCTACCGATGACAATTTGCTCACTAGAAAATAGAGTGTCCGGGTTAAAGACTATCGGCTGGATGGGAGCAGGTCGTGGGCGTACTTCCTGCCAGACTTGTCTATGAATGCCTCGGCGTAGCCCACTCCAGCCTTCCTCCCCAACTCCCTAAACCTATGTGTATACCGTTCAACGATCCGGTCCAGGAAATCTCCCTGATCCTCAAAAGACTTTCCCCACTCCTGCCATTGACTTGCATGTTGCCTAAAAGACTCTACCTTGATATCCATGTAATCGGTGACATCGATGTACGTGCCGGGCTCTTGGCCTGACATCGGTGTGCCGAAGAAGTAGATATCTGGCTCAGGTCGGTGGGCTGGCAGATCGGTTACATGAAGGGGCAGGCTAGCCTTGAGGCTCGCATCACTGGCCGCCTCCCCGACCCTCCTATGATCGTCCCTCTTAACCAGTGGATGGAACGATAGAACGATATCAGGCCTCAGCTTCCGGTAGACGCCAACTAACGCCTCCCTGAGCAAGTCTCCCTGCGGCACGCTTGCGTCCTCGAAATCGAGGAACATCAACTCGGCACCGAGGATCTCGGCTGCCTTAGTCATCTCCCCTGTACGGATTTTCCTTAGCTCATCGGTTGGAATCTCCCAGTGACCCTTGCCCCCCCTCGTGGCGTGGACTATGGTTGCCCTGTGGCCCCTGTCAACGTACTTTGCTATGGTCCCGCTTGCGAATGTCTCGTCGTCTGGGTGAGCGCCAATGAGTACGAGGTGCACTATCTCACCTCGAACTGGGGGAGAAGGTCCATGTGAAGGTTCATTAGCTCGTCGAAGGCATTCAAGGCGGCCTCATGATCATGGACCACCGGGTCAACCAGTAAAGCCTGCTTGGCCTTCACAAGGTCACCGGACACACCAGCCTCCACTACGATGCTCTGGACCAGGATCTGGATGTTCAGAAGGGCCGCCAGTCCCTCAGGCATATCCCCGACAACGATGGGCTTGATATCTCCCTTTGTTATCACGGCTGGAGTCTCCACCACTGCGTCCTTGATGAGGTTCGGGACCTGGCCGCTATTAGGCAGGTTGACCTGCAGCTCCATGTGGTTCGAGCCCTTAATCATCCCCGCGATGATGTGCATCGCCCTCTCCCCGGACAGCTTTCCCTTGATGTCCAGCGGGGTCGTTCCGTCTATGATGGACTTGCTCTTGAGCCATGTTTTCTGCCCATTCTCATCGCACCTGTCTATCCAGTTGAAGCCCTTATCCCTCTCAGGGGTGATATCCCACGCGTAGGCTAGGTACTCGCCCATGTGGTTATCATCCGTTGATGGATACAACCCAAACTGGTTGTACATGGCTCTGCACAGGGGCTGGAAGCTCTTGGCATCCTTGAACGCCTCGTCAAGCAACGGGTAGGCATCGCTTCCATCGGTCAGGGTCATCTCTTTGAACCAGCTGAAATGGTTCAGACCGGCGGAGACCACGTTGATGAGCGATGATGGGACACCCATCATAGGTGCAAGTCGCTGTAGCTGGTGCTCAACTTCGTGACAAAGGCCCACTGTCTTGATGGTTGTGTACCTACTGACCGCTAGGCAGAGCCTAGGAACCGGGTTCGTGTAGCTTAGCAACCATGCGTTTGGGCAAACGTCCTCCATTGTCCTTGCTATCTCAAGCACGGGCGGCAGGTTCCTCCATGTATGGAAGAGCCCTCCGGGGCCCCAGTTCTCACCGATCACCTGCTTTATCCCGTGGTTGAAGGGGATCTCCCAGTCCTGACGCCACCGGTTCATCCTGTCCACCTCGATGGCCATCAGAACATAATTAGCATCGTCTAGTGCATCCCTCTGATCCAGTGTTTTTGATATCTTTAGGTTTGCTCCGATATCATCGTTCATTCGCTCCGCCAAGCCAGTCATGGAGTCAAGCCTGTCTTCATCAATATCGTGGAGGACAAGCTCCGAGCCGTGGAGATCCTCGATGTTCACCGCATCAAGTACGCTGTTGTACCCGAAGACGCTGCTCCCAGCACCCACGAGCGTGATCTTTACCATGGATAATGATTGTCGAATTGGTATATTACGTTAAAGATAGTAGCTTAGGATCATGTACAAGCCGGCCAGTATCAGTATTAAGGCGTTGATCTTCTTCATGTAGGGCATCAACTGAATAAGTTTCTTGTATATGAGTTCCCTGCTGAAGGTCAAGGCGACACTCAGGGGGATAATCACAGTGGACGCGCCCAGTCCATAGGCGACGAACATTCCAATTATACCGATGAAGCCGCCGGCAGTTGAGGCCTGGAGTACAAGCAACACAAAGACGGGAAAGCTGCACGCCATGGAGGCGGCTCCGTAGCCAAGCCCGTAGAGGTAGAAGGCCTTGAGGCCCGTTCCCTTGGGGGCGGCCAGCTCTAGGGTTGGGATCTTGTAGAAAATATCGCTGAACATGTGACCCAGACCCAGAATGATGAGTATTACACCTATGAAAGGAACGAGTAAATCGATCTTACGGGAAATCGTGTTAATTGCGAAGCTGGGAAGTATACCGATAATCATAAAGACGGATAGGAACCCAAGCACTGTCATCAGGCCGAAGGATAATGCTGAGAACAGGTTTCCCTCCTTTCCATCAGCGTTCATGTAGTAAGCCACGAAGCTGGGGAGCATGGGCAGAGCACAGGGGGCGAGCACTGCCAGTAGACCTGCGCTGTATACCAGGCCAAGGTTAGCGAACTCCATGGCTATCCCAGCAGAGGAGATATGACCATCTCAAACTCGTTCATTGTTGTAAAGAAGCCTCTATGAACGATTACGCCATTCTGGTCAACCACGAGTATCGTAGGTATAGCACTGACCTCAAACTCCAAGGATGTCATCGGGCTGTGTCCGAAGAACCAGGGGATACCCTCATCCGCCCCAAATTCATCAAGGGATGTCATGTTATAGGTGTAGTCCACGTTTATTGTGATAACCTCAATGCCAGGCAAAGCCTCTATATCTCTCAGGATAGGTATCTGGTCCTTGCACGGGGGACACCACGGGGCCATGAAATCAAGCACAAGCACGCTTCCTCGGTAGTCACTGAACTGAATCGTTTCACCGTATATTCCTAAAATCTCCTGGTCAAGGAGTGTATCCCCAATATTGACACCAATCTCACCCGTTCCATCGGGCTTGACAAAGTTGGACCATACAAGGTAGCCCCCAACGATTACAATTAGGGCCACCACGAGGTACATGAAAGGGCTTCTTTGTTCACTCATTCTAAGACCTCTCCGGAACCACGATTAAAAAACATGGTGAAATATGATTTCCCGCATTGTTCTAGTTAAAAAGATGCAAATACTCGCCGTAGCCACGCCCCTCCATCTTTTCCTTCGGGACGAACTCCAGCGAGGCAGAATTAATGCAGTACCTCAGTCCCGATGGCTTTGGTCCATCGTTGAAAACGTGCCCCAAGTGAGAGTCAGAGCCCTCGCTCCTGACCTCGGTTCTGTTCATTCCGTGGCTCGTATCCCTCAGATCCTTGACTTCGTTTTCCTCGATTGGCTTGGTGAAGCTGGGCCAACCGCAATCAGAGTCAAACTTGTCCTTTGAGCTGAACAGGGGCTTGCCGCTGACTACATCAACGTATATTCCCTCTCCCTTGTTGTCCCAGTACTCGTTTCTGAACGGCGGCTCCGTGCCGCTCTCCTGGGTGACGTGGTATTGTATCCTGCTGAGTTTCCTCTTGAGTTCCTGCTTGCTTGGCTTGCTCAAAACATTCACTGAGGCCGCTTTGGAACGGTGTGTAATAAGAAAGAGGGTTTACCGGCGCTCAGCCGCACCGGCCAGATAGATGCACGCCCGCAGCGCGTTGATAGCGGTCTGGTAGTCATCGTAGACTCCCTTCATGGTAGTCCCATCAATACGCTCAAGGCTCGGTATTAGGCTGGACACATCTGCCTGTGTGCTTGTTCCCAACTTTACTTTGACCTCGACTGGGGAATCAACCACCCTCGGAGCCGGGTACTTCTTTGTGAGTGCCTCCTTCGCCTTCTTTTTTATGAGCTTTGCCGCCTTGTTGGGGTGAAGACATTTAGCACTATATCTTCCCACGGCCCACTTCACCGTGGCAGTCGTGATTTCGGGTACGAACGCGTTGGCCTCAACGGTGGCGGCATAGTCGCCAGCAAGGAAAACCGACGGGACGCCATAACGTCCAGCCAGTGCGCTATTGAGCCCGAACTCGCCTGTTTCCCTGCCGTTGATGTATATCGCCTGTACGGCGCTGCCAGAGATTGTGTGGGCGCAGATACCATTTTCGGTTCCTTTCATGCTGTGGTAGCCTACGTACATGGCGGCGTCGTAGCCCTCCTTGATGCCCTCCATCATGCTGTTTGGTTTGGGTGAGCCCCTGATGAGCTGCGCTGCCTCATGTACCTCCTCCGGGCGGAGATTCCTCATGCCCCCGTGGGCGTCCGAGACCACTATCTCCTTTGCACCTGCCTCCAGGGCTCCCTCGATGGCTGCGTTTAGATCGCTTGCCATGATCTTACGCGCATGTGCGTACTCGCTGTTGTTCCTGTCGACCTCAGCCCAGCTCACGATGCTGCTGATGCCCTCCATGTCGATGGAAATGAAAACACGTTCCGGTTTAACCATGAATTAAGAGTGCTCTTACGAATATTAAACGGCTACTCATAATCAGGATCATTCAATGACCTAGAATATGGGTTGATGGTCTGCCTCTGGACCGCCTTGAAGAGCCCGCGCATCCCGTTTGCAGGGCCTTCTAGTTCAACTTCCCCCTTGTTGCTGATGAACTTGAAGATGCCCCGCTTCGAAATGGTCCCGATCTCTTTGAACTGGAGGCCCGTTATCTGCCGCCAGTTCTCGGTGATGACGTCCTCCTTCTTGAAGATTAGACCAGTCTCGCTGTAAAGGAGCAACCTCAAGTTGGTGATATATACCTTATACTTAACCTCATTGTAGGTTACCTGGAAATCACTCCAAAAGAGTACCTTTTCGTCGCCAAGCAGATAGTTCTCAATGGGCATATACGTTAGAATGGTGTGTCGGGTATTAAAATATAGTAAGAGAAGAAAAGAGGCTACTCTAGGATGTGTCTACCTGCTTCCTCAAGCATGGGCAGCTTGTGAGCCCGGTTAGCCTGAGTCACCGTGATGAGGTCATAGTTCTTAAACCCGATCCGCTTCAGGTACTCCTCCAGTATGTATAAAGCACGGGCTGCTCCGTTGCCACTGCCACCAGCGCAGGCTATCCCCATGTAGGGCTTGTCAGAGTACCGCTTGAAACCATGATGTGTCTCGACGCGTCTCATCCTGTCAAGGAAGGGCTTGGCCGACTCGCTGATATCATGCCAGTAAACGGGAGTCGTGAACACGAATGCATCGGCCTCCGAGATCTTATCAATGATCTCCGCAAAGTCATCCTTAAGGATGCACGTCCCCTCACGGCGGCACTGTCCCCAACCTCCGTCGCACGCTTTGCACTTTTTGATTACCGCCTCGTTCAGGTTGATTAACTCGGTCTCGTGCCCCGCAGCCTCGGCACCCCTTATGACCTGTTTAGCTGTCTCTGCCGTCAAGCCTTCAAGGTTCGGGCTCGACTGTATAGTTAGAAGTTTCATATCATGAAAGAACTGGAGACGGGATTAAATAAAAGACTAGGTTAGCCCCTCTGCATGATATCGATCATTATCTGATCCATCTCAGATAGGCCACGATCACTTATCTCCCCCAGGACCTGGACCACATACCTGAGATCAGGTTTCAGAAGACCCTGGGTTTTTGTTATTCCCGTGCCGTTCAGCGCCAGCAATGCGCATATGTAAGCCTCACCTGCTGCCGTGGAGACCTTCAATGCACATGATCCCTTCCCGCCGTCACATGTCATGCCCATGACGGAGGCAACGAGGCTCGCGATGGCTATCTCAGCCTGCTTGGGCGTGCCTCCTCCAAGCCTCACGATACCTGCCGTTGCCCCCGCACCGGCAGCAACTGCGCATCCGCAAATGGGGCTCAGGACCCCCGTGAACACCTTGATGAACCTCGTGACGAGGTGGGTTAGGGCAAGTGCCTCGGAAAGCTCTCTGTCAGACTTACCCCAGTACTCGGCGACCAATGCCACTGGAATAATCGCGGTGATTCCGTGGTTTCCACTACTTGCGCTGCTCATAACAGGCAGAGGGCCTCCGCCCATCCTCACGTCAGCTGCTCCACCAGCGTAGGCCTTGATCTTGTAGAGAATATCATCACAGGGCATGATCTTGTGAATATTATAGCCTATGCCGAGAGCCCATGAATTGGTGATGCCCTCGAATGCGACGCCCATATTCATCGCCACCCCGGCCATCAAGCGGGCTTCATCATGGTCATCGATGCTCGATGCCTGTTCCCAATGCATTCCCATATCAAGTGCGGCTAGTTCATCAATATATGAGGCCCCATATTTTGAGTCCGGTTTTGAGTCATTCTCAAAAACGATGTCACCATTCTTTTCGATCTTGATAACGTTATCATGCCTGTCCTTCGTGGTAACGGTAACCACCTCATCTCCGCCTTTCAATGTGACCCTAATGAAAACATAGGGCTTGTCCAGATGCACGTCCCGAGTCACACGCCCGGAGTCAATAAACGCCTTAGCTTTCTCAACATCGCCTAGAGTGATACTGGATAAGCTTCTCAGCCCTAGATCGGAGTCCCCAACCGCTGCGCCTAGGGCGGCGGCGAGGAGGTTCCCAGTGCCACCATTAGCCCCTGGGACTCCCACGTTCACTCCGTTCTTGAAAATGCTTCCACTCATCTCCACATGAATAGATTCTACCTCACAGCTGAGGTGCCTGGCAGCGGTCGCCGATGCAAGCGCGACTGCACCAGGCTCAGTACAGCCTAAAGCTGGTTTAACCTCGTTATCGAGGAACTGCTTGAGATTCATCAAAAGGGAGTGATAGTAATAATATATACAGGTTATTGCTACCCGAAGAAACGGTCAAGGGTGGTCTTCTTGGCCTTCGGGATCATGCCTGCCTTCATCTTCTCGATGGCTCCCATGACTCGTTGCTGGCTAAAGTTGTGTTCACCGCTGAGGAACCCTATGAGACCGGCCACATCTGGCCTGTTCCATTCGAGCACGTAGTCATCAGTGGTCCTCGGGTTGACGAAAAGGTCCTTGATCTCCTCAACAGGGTGAGGGAACTCTGCGTTCTTGATGTGAGGAAGCGCGTCCTCCAAGCTGCCGTGCTTGTTGATGAGTTTCAACGCCGTCTTCGGTCCTATTCCCTTGATCCCGTCAGGGTTGTAATCGGTCCCAACAAGTATCCCCAGATCTATGAGCTGGCTCTGGGTCAGCCCAAGGGTCTTCCTGATCTTCTCCAGCTCAAGCATCTCGGGCTCGATCTTGATGTACACGTTCTTTCTGGGCAGCTTCCTACGACCTGTGATGGAAAGGTTCCTCACGTGCCTAGGGGCACCGTAGAGTAGGCTATCAAAGTCTTGGCTAGCCGCTGCGTACACGTCTTCCTTTAATGCCATGTAGGCGGTCTGGGCCTCGCCCTCGCCGGGCGCCTGAACCCACGGGATGCCCATGAGGGTTAGCAGGTTTTTTGCCTCCCCAATGATATCGGTGGTGGTTACGACGGACTGCTGCCCGTATCGCCTCGCCTTCTGGGTGTCACCCTCCTCAACGGCTTTCACGTAGGCTTTCTTTGCTTTCTGACGGATCTTGCGGCGCCTTTCAAGCACCGTTGACTTGAACCTGTGAGGCCTGCCATCGAAAACGTAGACGATCTTGATGCCCGCCTCCATGAGGTTGCTGTTCCTGTACATGAGGCCGCTAAGGTGGCTTGTTATCCTGCCCTGACGATCCTTCAGTGGCTGACCGTCCCTGCCCCGGATTATTGATAAGAACTGGTATAGAATGTTGTTGCCGTCGAAGGCAACTATCTCTCCTGCCAAGTCGCTTATGGAGATCTTGCGGGCGTCAACAATATCACCCAGCTTGACTCCCATCTTGATCCCCTAGGCTAGCTCGATGCGGCGCTTTCCCTTGGGTAACCTATAGACCCTCACGATGCCCCGTATCTCCATCTTCATTAGGAGGGTGTTCAGGTGCTCCTCGCTGAAGCCGCTGTGCTGTTTCTTGGTCCTCTTGAACAGGTCAGTGAACTTTAGGGGGCCAGTGCGCCTCAGGATGTCGACGATGTTCGCCGGTATCAGTTTTGTATCCATTCATATCACCTACGCTATATCAATCGGGGGCTTGCTCTGCTCCCTGAACCTCTGCTTGCTGTTCTCATACCAGTTCACCATCTCAGGCGTGATGCTGGGCGCGATCTCATCCATGGCAGAATCGAAGTCTTGCGTTATTACACTGTCCGCCTCAGGGTCCCTGCGCAACGCGTTTAGACCCGCCTCACGTACGAGACTGTCGATATCGGCTCCGCTATAACCATCCATGCTCTTCGAGATGTCGTCCAGGCTCACGGATTCGTCTAGAGGCATTTCCTCTGTCTTGATTCCAAGGATCTTGCGCCTTGCCTCAAAATCCGGCGGCGGTACGTATACGCGCCTATCGAACCTTCCCGGCCTGAGCACCGCTGGGTCGATTATGTCCGGTCTGTTGGTCGCAGCTATGACAACGACGTTCTCCAAGCTCACCAGCCCGTCAATCTCAGTGAGAAGCTGGCTAATGACCCTTTCAGTGACCCTGCTGTCCCCACCCATGCCCCTCATCGGGACCAGAGCATCGAACTCGTCGAAGAATATGATGCTCGGCGCAGCCATTCTGGCCTTCCTGAATATCTCACGGATGGCCTTCTCTGACTCGCCGACCCACTTGCTGAATATCTCTGGGCCCCTGACGCTGATGAAGTTTGCCTCTGACTCTGTGGCGACTACCCTCGCCAGCAATGTCTTACCGCATCCCGGTGGGCCGTGTAGTAATATTCCTTTTGGTGGTGTAATTCCTACACGGGTGAATCGTTCGGGTGTCTTGAGCGGCCACTCCACTGCCTCCTTGAGGCTCTCCTTAACGTCCTCTAGTCCACCCACTGCGTCCCAGTGGATGTTGGGTGACTCAACGTAGACCTCCCTCATGGCAGTCGGTGTGATCTCCCTGAACGCGTCCCTGATATCCTGCTGGGTGACCTCCATCTTGTCTAGAACCTCGTGGGGGATCCGCTTTTCCTCAAGATCGATCTGTGGCAGGTAACGCCTCAGCGCCTTCATGGCAGACTCCCTGCTCAATGCCTCCAGGTCGGCCCCAGTGTAGCCGTGGGTGATAGCGGCCATCTTTTCAAGATCAAAATCATCGGCTAGGGGCATCCCTCGTGTGTGGATCTGCAGGATCTGAGACCGTCCCTCGCGTCCAGGGATGCCGATCTCAACCTCTCTGTCGAACCTGCCTGGGCGCCTCAGCGCCTCGTCTATGGCATTAGGTCTGTTAGTGGCTCCTATGACTATAATGTGGCCCCTTCCCTTTAGGCCGTCCATGCTTGCGAGGAGCTGGGCTACTACCCTCCGCTCAACCTCACCGGTCACCTCGCTCCTCTTGGGTGCGATGGCGTCGATCTCGTCAATGAAAAGTATGCTTGGGGCGTTCTTCTCGGCGTCCTCGAACATCTTCCTCATACGGGCCTCGGACTCGCCGTAGAACTTGCTCATGATCTCGGGTCCGTTGATGGCGTAAAAGTTTGCCTCGGACTCGCTGGCCACGGCCCTCGCCAGCAGCGTCTTGCCGCATCCCGGTGGACCGTGGAGCAGAACGCCCTTCGGCGGGTCGATGCCAAGCCTCTGGAATATCTCAGGGTGGCGGAGCGGTAGCTCGACCATCTCCCTGATCCGCCTAATCTCCTCCTCCAAGCCTCCGATGTCCTCGTACGTGGTCCTGCTAGGTATCTCCAGCTCGGGGACGGGCTCGCTCATTATCATGATCTCGGTGGTTGGTGCGATCTTCACGATGCCTCCCGGCCTCGTGTTCACCACCATGAACGGGACGCTGTGTCCCAGCATCATGATGAGCAGGGTATCGCCCCTGGTCGCAGGCCTATCGACTAGGCGGTCCTTGACAAACCTGATAAAGTCGTTGTCAACGCTGATCCTTATGTCGACCGGAGCTAGCTTGACCTGTGTGGCGTACTCTGCCTCGGCCTTTGTGACTGTGACGTACTCGTTGATGCTGGCACTGCAGTTTTTCCTGATGAACCCGTCGATCCTGATAAGCCCAAGCCCTTGATCCTCGGGATAGGCTGGCCACGCCTTGGCCGCTGTGGGCTTCTTACCCTCGATCTGGACCACATCCCCGACGGTTACTCCCAGGGTCTTCATGGTCTCGGAGTCCATCCTGGCTATGCTCCTTCCGACATCGCGCTGCTGTTTCGCTTCTGATACTTTTAACTGGACACTGCTCAAAATGTTGGCACCTAATCAGATATTACTTTCATGGACACGGAGGCTAATAAAAAGATTATTTGTACCTACCCGAGACACACTGGGATTGGTACCTAAATTACGCCAGTGAACTCAGCTAGCTCTGCGGCCTTTTTCTCGTCAAGCTTGTGCTTGCTTAGGATCGTGTAACGATTAGGACGGAGGGACTGGGCTATTGTTAGGGCCTTCACTATCACCTCTTTTCCCATCCCCAGCTCCTCAGCTGTGATCGGTGCGCCGATAGTTTGCAGACTGTCACGTATTGCCTCCCAGTTCAACCCATGTAACTTGGCCATCATGATGCTGCCGACGCCACACTGTTCACCGTGGAGGGCCGGCTTCTCTGCGATCTGATCTAATGAATGACTGAAGAGGTGACTCGAACCGCTGGTAGGTTTGCTGCTACCGGCGATGCTCATAGACACCCCACAGCTTACGAGTGCCTCGAGCAAGGTCCTTATCCCCTCTTGAGTTCTCGCCTTTATGAGGCTGGCGCGCTCCATGATGTGCTGGCTGCTCATGAGGCTCAGGCTCGCGGCGTAGCCGCCGTAGTAATCGTTCTTCTCCCTGTGGGCGAGTCGCCAGTCGCGTACCTCAACGGCTTTGCAGATCATGTCACCGCAACCAGACGCGGTGAAGCGGTAAGGGCTCTCAGCGATAATGCAACTGTCCATTACAACAGCGAGCGGCGAGGTCGCTTTGACCGTATATGGTCTACCCGATCCCTTGATAGAAGCCAAGTTACTGGCGATCCCATCGTGTGAGGCAACGGTGGGAACGCTGATGAAGAAACGCCCGGAATCGTGGGCCGCTATCTTGGCCACGTCAATGTTTCTTCCACCCCCGATACCAAGGACCACGTCGGAGGAGAATTCCTTGACCTTGGAAATAACTTTGTCAACAGTTGCTCTCGTGGCATCGCCCACCAATGTAAAGTTTGTCTGTATCCCCCCTTCAGTGAGAAGGTCAACGGTCTTTTGACCGGCTATCTTGATGGTGGTCTCGCCGGTGATGACGAGGGCCTTCCCGAAGTTCTGCTCGACACAGATATCCCTGATCTGACCTAGGATGTTCTCTCCTACGAGGACTATTCGCGGCAAGGTTATTCGGTGAATCTGACTGTGATCTGGTTCGGACAAATCCGTTGACATACCTGTTGTTGATATCGTGTATTCACTTCACGAAATACAAATATGTTTGCTCGTATTAGCAATGTTTTTAATAAAGTGAACTTTTTTATGGTATTAGTTGTCCTGTAAAGGATATCCTTCTAATTGTTTTAGGAGATTAATCAATGTCAAAGGAATATGGAATCCTTAAAGGCACCACAACTGTCGGTGTCGTCTGCAAAGATGGAGTAATACTAGGCACAGATACACGTGCCACGATGGGTAACTTTGTTGCCAGCAAACACGCCAAGAAGGTGTACCAGATAACTGACAACCTCGCCATGACGATCGCAGGCGGCGTTGCCGTCGCCCAGAGGGTAGTAGAGATACTAAAGGTCAACGCCAGCCTCTATGACTTGGAGAAGAACAGGAGGATGCCGGTTTCAAGTGCTGCTAGGCTCGTACAGAATATCCTGTTCAGTAACAGGTCGGCGGGAGCGCCCCTCCCCCTCCAGGCAATCATTGGAGGATACGATGAGACGGGGCCACACGTGTACAACCTGGACCCATATGGGAGCCTGATGGAGGAAATCATGGTGTCTACTGGCTCGGGTTCACCATACGCCTACGGTGTGCTTGAGGCCCAGTTCAAGGAGGACAGCACCGTCGACGAGATGTTATCGGTCGTTGTCAGGGCTGTGGACTCCGCGATGAAGAGAGATGTTGCCAGCGGCGACAGCTTCGACGTAGTGGTGATAAACGATGAAGGCTTCATGGAACTTACGCCGGAAGAGAAGAAATCTATTTTGAATATATGAGTTTGGGTAGAATGGATAACAAGCAGGGTCTAACATACAGCGAGATAAGGCAGGCCATACTGGACAAGATCCCGACCCAAGTGGGAATCACAAGGATCGAGTTCGAGGGGCCGAGGCTCGCTATTTACTGTCAAAAACCAGAGTTCTTGCAGGAGAATAGCCACATCGTCGGCGAGATAGCGGGCATCATCAAGAAGCGCATCGTAATCCGCAGCGACCCATCGGTGAGGATGGGGGAGATCCAGGCCGAGGACATCATCAAGGAAATCCTAGTGGAAGCCGGACTCGTCCAGGCATACTTCGACCCCGCTCTGGGAGAGGTAGTTCTTGAGGTCGAGAAGCCGGGAGTTGCCATAGGCAAGGGCGGAGCAAATGTTGTCGAGATAGTTAAAAAGACCCACTGGAGCCCAAACTTCAAACGTAGCCCACCGATCCCCAGCATGACCATTAGGCAGATCAGGGGATTCCTGTATAGCAAGAGCAAAGACAGGGAGAAGATGCTCAGGGAGACCGGGGAATCCATATTCAGACCCATCTACCAGCAATCAAGCGACGTAAGGGTCACATTTTTGGGTAGCGCTAGGCAGGTAGGAAGGTCAGCGATCCTAATCAAGACCCGTGAAAGCGAGATACTGATGGACTGTGGCATCAACCCTGGCAGTAGGAACGCCATCGGATCTTTCCCGAGGCTGGATGTCGAGGAATTCGATCTAAGCAGGCTGGACGCGGTGGTAATAAGCCATGCCCACCTTGACCACTGTGGGTTCCTACCGTACCTGTACAAGTACGGCTATAACGGGCCCGTCTACTGTAGCGAGCCCACCTCAAGTGTCATGACACTGCTCCAGAGCGACTATATCGACGTGACCAGGAAGGAGGGAAAGGCGCCGCCGTACAGTGCCGAGGACATATCCGAGGTGATACTGCACACGATCCCCCTTGGATACGGAGAGGTCACCGACATATCACCTGACGTCAGACTGACACTCCACAACGCGGGGCACATCTTAGGATCATCCATCTCCCACCTGCACATCGGCAAGGGATTGCACAACATCGTCTATACCGGTGACTTCAAGTACGGCCCGACCGCGCTACTCCAGCCAGCTAGTAGCTACTTCCCAAGGGTTGAGACACTCATTATGGAGTCCACCTACGGCGGACCAGATAACTTCACCCCGAGCAGGGAGGAGACGGAGTCAAGGTTCGTGGACATATGCAACAAAATCCTCAAGAACGGCAAGGTGTTGATACCGGTACCAGCCGTTGGTAGGGCACAGGAGATACTCATGGTCATTAACAAGCACATGAACGAGGGCAACCTGCTGCAGGTCCCAGTTTATATCGAGGGGATGATCAGCGAGGCCACAGGCATCCATACCGCGTACCCTGACTACCTGAGCCACGATGTGAGGGACCAGATACTCAAGGACGGCATCAATCCATTCGAGTCAGATTACTTCACCGTTGTCAGGCAGCACGATATGAGGGACGAGATAGTGGAGGGAGGACCGTGCATCGTCATGGCCACCGCGGGAATGATGGAAGGCGGCCCTGTCCTAGAGTACTTCAAGCGGCTCGCACCAGACGAGAACAACGGAATAGTGTTCGTATCGTATCAGGTAGCAGGCACCATGGGACGGAGAGTCCAGTCTGGAATGGGCTCAGCGCAAATGTATCGTAACGATGGCAAGATGGAAATCATAAACATCGCACTGAGCACACATATAGTACAGGGGTTCAGCGGCCACAGCGACAGGAGGCAGCTCATGAACTATGTCAGGAGGCTCAAGCCGTCACCCAGAAGGGTCTACGTGGTACACGGCGAGGAGTCCAAGACGGACAACCTGGCTCGTAGCATAAACAAGCTGCGTGGTGTAAGAGGATACTCGCCAAGGCTACTGGATACGGTACGCCTGGCCTAATCCTTGTTTCTATAAATCTGAACGTTTTTAGGGGTTATGATGACCCTTTCCTCGCCGAGCCTGGCGATATCCCCTTCTGTGAGGCGGGCGTACTCGTTGAGCTCGTTGATCCCCCTCTTGACATCCTCGATGTTGGTCTTGGCAAGGGGGGCCACGTTACATATGACGATGTTGCCCGCTCGGACCTCGGCCTTTATGATATCGATGTCCTCGTACACCCTGAGCGGTATGGCCTTGATATACTGGATCCGTGTTGCGCCGTTCTCTTCCCCGTTCTTTCCTACAAGTCTATCTAGCAATCCGCTCATCGTGTGTTCCTCAGGGCTTCCTTTAGTATATTACAGGGAAGGCGTATAGATGTTTTTCTTTCGTTGGCTATAATACTATCTAATTATTCGGTATTAATGGATATATTTCAGCGGATTTTTTAAGCGAAAGAAGCTATGTTGGGTTGAAAACCATGCTGTTCCTATCAGACAGAGACATCGAGAACAACTTGACAATGGAGGAGACCATCGAGACTGTTGAGATAGCCTTCAAGGAGTACGCGCAGGGAAACGTCGTGATGCCCCCGCGTAGCACCATAATGGTTGAGAAACATAACGGCAGCATCAGCTTCATGCCAAGCTACCTGACGGGTCTCGAAGCCCAGGCCACCAAGATCATCAGCATCTATCCTGGAAACAGGGAGAAGGGACTGCCAACAACGGTTGCATGGATCATAGTCAATGATCCCGCGACGGGAATGGTGAAAGCGTTCATGGATGCAACCTACCTGACCGCCATGAGGACAGGGGCCATCACGGGTGTAGCCGCAAGGTACTTGGCACCGGAGGACGCAAAGGTTGTCGCCATTTTCGGCGCGGGTATACAGGGGAGGACACAGGTTATGGCAGCGTGCGCGGTAAGGGATATAGAGAAGGTGTACGTCTACGACCTCTATCCCGAGGTCAGGAAAAAGTTCACCGAAGAGATGTCAGAAAAGCTGGGAATACCTGTCATCGCTGCCGAGTCAGGCGAGGAGGCGTGCAGAGACGCCGACATAGTGCTCACGGCCACAACGAGTCCAAGGCCAGTTCTGAAACGGGAGTGGCTCAAGGAGAAGGTGCACGTCAGCGCCATCGGCGCGTTCTACCCCGACTGGAGGGAGCTGGACACCGCGACCGTAGCGGAGTCCAAGCTGGTCATCGATGACATGGAGGGAATCGAGCTGGAGGCGGGAGACATACTGATACCTATTGAGGAGGG
>JAUWLH010000043.1 GCA_030613835.1 Candidatus Bathyarchaeota archaeon
AGTTCTTCGAGCTTCCAGAGCCTAAGATTATCCCGTACCTCAGCTACGTCGAGGCGTCTGAGCTCCTCAGGGAAGGTAGAACCAAGGTGGTTCACTACAAGGTGTTGGACCCTTTGATGAAGGGGAACATCGAGCTTCAGATCAAGAACTATTACGACGAGGAGAACGAGGGCACCATTATCGGCAAGGTCGAGGAGGCGTTTTACATCGACAAAGAGCCTAGGCCAAAGGCCATTAGCTACCAGCGGGGACTGGTCGGGGTCAGGTTTCTGCCAAGCCAGAGCATTACCCCCACCGAGGTCTATGGAGAGGTCTTCAGCGCTCTTTCTAAGAAAGGCGTGGACGTACGTTACGTGTCCACGTCAGGGTACCAGCTCAGCTTCTTGATGCCAAAGGAAGACCTGAAGAGGGCAATCGACGCCCTCAAGGAGCTGGATATAGCACTGGAGGTCGCGCCGTTGAAGGGCGTGAAAGGCACTTTCAGCGTCGTGGGCAGCGAGATGAGAGGCATGAAGGGTTTCTTCAGCCGCCTCACAGGCACGTTGGCCCGTCACGGGGTCAACATCGAGCAGGCCACCCAGCCCAACACCGAAACCATCATCAGGTTCAGCATAGACGACGATGATATCCCGATGGCTGTGGCGGCAGTATACAACGAGTTTTTCAAAGGGGGTTACTAGAATGAGCAAAAAACAAGCAATTATAATTGGAGCGACCGGGGCCGCTGGACAGAACATAGTAGAGTTCACCGCAGATCACCCCTGGTTTGAGATAGGATGCCTTTCGGCATCGGAGAGAAGTCATGGTAAGAGCTACCGCGATGCGACAGCGAAGGCGGCCTTCTTCAGGGAGGTTCCCAAGGACGAGATCATGGAGATGAAGGTGATAGGAGTCGACCACGTTGACTCCAGGGACTACGACGTTGCCTTCAGCGCGCTACCAACAGAGATCGCCAGGATTCAGGAGGCAAAGTTCGCCAAGCACATCCCAGTCATCAGCACAGCCTCAGCCTACAGGTACGAGGCGGACACACCGGTCCTCCTTCCCGACGTTAACCCAACCCATATCGGGATGATCAAGGGACAGAGGGCGAACAGGGGCTGGAATGGCTACATCGTCCCTGGACCTAACTGCACCACCATAGGCCTAGTATCCACCCTAAAACCGCTGCTGGACAATTACGGCGTCGATGTGGTCAGCATGGTCAGCATGCAGAGCCTATCTGGTGCTGGGGAGAAGGGGCTCAGGGCCGACAGCGAATACAGGATCAACGCCCTGAAGAACGTCGTCCCACTGATCGGGGGAGAGGAGGAAAAAGTGGTCATGGAGACCAACAAAATTCTTGGGGACATGGTTGACGGGAAGCTCATCGATGCGTCCATCAATATACACTCCACCTGCACCAGGGTCGATGTCAAGATCGTCCACACCGAGGCGATACACCTTGGACTGGGCAAGGCGGCCCCAGTCGAGGAGGTCAAAGCGGTTCTCAACGGCTACAGGTCAGAGGCACAGGAACTCAAACTACCATCAGTAGCCGAGCAGCCCATCATCGTGGTCGAGGAGGAGGATGGCCCCCAGCCTAAGAAACACGGGAACTACCCAAAAATGGTGACTCTTGTAGGCAGGCTAAGGGTGAATCCCATCTTTGATAACGGCGTCAGCTATGTCATAACAAGCGATAACCTTGAGAAGGGAGCTGGCGGTGGGGCCGTCCTATCTGCAGAGTACCTGCAGGTCAAGGGACTCCTCTAAACCGTTATTTACCTCTTTTTTCCAGACGGGGCACTCGGCTGCCCTTATGCTGGGCTCAAAGAACCCTAGCTCGGGTCTTCTATTGCATTCGATGAACATGCTGCCCTCGACGCTGTTCCTGTTTGATAGGCTGCATGATCTGAAAAGTACGCTGCCGACGTATACGGCGTATGGGCATTTTATACATGTCTGATCGGTTTCAAATGTCATAGCTTTAATCCTCCATACTGTGTTCTGAGCGCCAGTAGCGCGCTCTCAAGATGTGTGTAATCGTCAAGGTTCTCTGCGCCCCTCAGGTACAGGAAGGCATCATCCTCTGTGTGCCGCCCCTGCAGGCGGTCAACGGTGGCAAACTCATTCGAGAATAGCCCCGTTTTGAAACTGAACCCGTCCTCCGGTAGGGCCACCAGCTCTGGTGCATCCGAGGAGTAGGGTCCGTCAAATATCTCCTCCCTTGTGAACACGGTCTTGACTACGCGTCTGCCTCCTATCCTGACGCTGGTGAGCAGACCCCTTATCTCGTCCTCAAGGTCAACCCTATCAGAGGTTTTCACTGATCCCCGGGGGAACCTGTCCTCGGTGTTCAGGTATATCTTGTTTGTCTCGGCCGCAAAAGCCCTAGAGCTTGCCCTGACCGCGTTATAGTTGGCCTCTGGTTTGTCCTCGACCGAGAGGTACCCCTCCTCCTTGAGCAGGGTGTTGATGTTGTAAGCCATCCCTGACGAGGCCATCCCGTGGTCGCTCAGCATCATCAGCGCTGTGTCCTCGGGGAGCAATGCCGTTATCTGGCCGATCGCCTCGTCTACGAGCCCGAAGTATTCGATGAATTCATCGTGATACTGGTTTCTAATGTTCTTGTAGGCGTCCCAGAGGTAGTGACCTATTCTATCAGTCCCCGTGATGATGAAGAACGCGATATCCCACTTGGAGTCGAGGAGTTTCAATCCTACCTCGACCCGTTTTCTGAGCGTCCTCTTCAACTCCTCGATGAACCCTGGTATCTCCGATTCGGAGAAGGGCGCGGTGACATCCACCACGTACCCCGTTTCCGTGAGCCATCTGGACCGATCATGCGGGTAGATGGCTCTTTCGAGTTGGGGTGAGATGAACCCCGAGATGTGGACCCCGTTAAGTGCCTGTGGCGGGTATGTCGCTGGCAGGTTCACGATGATGGTTCTCTTATCGTGGTTCTGCTGCCAGAAAGGCTGGGTCCTGAGCCTCATGCTGTGGTGGTAGGAAACCGTGTACGAGTTGGGCAGAAAGTCAGTGAACCCATAGATACCGTGCTCGCCGGGGTTCCTCGCCGTGAATATGCTGCTCCATGAGACCGCTGAGTTTGGTGGCATACTGGTCCTTGCCTTGGTTATAGCGCCCTCCCTAAGGAGTTCCCTGATGTTTGGCATGATGCCCCTGTCGGCCAAGTCGATGAGTAGCCCATAGGGGACCCCATCCAGACCTATAATCGCCGCCTTTTGCATCAAGTAACCGCACATCCAATAGATTTGTTACCACTACGAGGTAGTGGTAAATAACTGTATCTGTGTGTTTTATGATATCATAACAGACCCCTCATTTTTTATCCTTTAAAAACAACTGAATTAGTGATCATTATGAAAGAGTTCAGCCTCATAGCCACTGGTGACAGCCTCATCACCATGAAGCAGAGCGTCCACAGCGAGCCCGACTACACACGGCTCGTCAACCTGATACGGGAGGTGGACTGCGCCTTCGCAAACCTGGAGATGAACCTCCACGACTACGAGACCGATTGCTACCCCGCAGCCGAGTGCGGGGGCACCTACACAAGAGCCCACCCCAGCATCCTCAGGGAGCTCATCTGGATGGGCTTTGATGTTTTCAGCACTGCCAACAACCACAGCATGGATTACATGTACGGTGGCCTCCTCAGCACCATAAGGCACCTCAAGGAGGCAAAGACATCATACGCGGGAACGGGAATGAACCTGGCAGAGGCAAGGGCACCGGGCTATATGGAGACATCAAATGGCAGGGTGGGACTCATATCTGCGTGCAGCACTTTCGCAGACTTTGGGAGGGCAGGGGACCAGCGCAGGGACCTGCATGGCAGGCCCGGATTGAACCCATTGCGGTATCTCAAGTGGTACGAGGCGAGACCCGAGACCATCAAGAAGCTAAAAGATGTGGAGAAGGAGCTTAACCTATCACCAGTCCGCCAGGGACTTGATTCCTATCACCTCATGAACACCAAGTACGTCGAGGGGGACAACGTTGGCCTTCATACACAGCCACACCCCCAGGACATGGAGGGAAACCTAGAGGCCATCAGGGACGCGAGCAAGCAGGCCGACTGGGTCATCATGACGCTCCACGCCCACGAGGGGTACCCCGGCGACTCGGAGAGGCCCGCGGAGTTCATAGAGGCATTCGCGAGGGCGACGATAGACGAGGGGGCCCACTGCTTCATCGGCCACGGCCACCACGCCATGAGGGGAATTGAGATCAGGGACAGCAGACCCATCTTCTACAGCCTGGGAAATTTCATCTTCCAGAACGAGACCGTCGAGAAGATGCCCTCCGATTTCTATGACAGGTATGGCCTTGACCCGTACGCTGGGGTGGTCTCAGACGCATACGATGAAAGGCAGACCGCCAAAGGCTTACTGGGACGGCCTAAAGGCAGGTGGTTCACGGAGGACGAGAAGTACTGGATAAGCGTCGTGCCTAGGATGGAGTTCAAGGGCGACAAGCTTGACGAGCTGCTTCTCTACCCGATAGTGCTGGGTATGGACGAGCCAAGAAGCCAGCGGGGAAGACCCAGGATGGCCAGCGGCGAGAGGGCAAAGAAAATTCTCGGCATCATTGAGAAGCTGTCGGAGCCCTACGGGACCCAGATGGAGATCGTCGACGATGTCGGCGTGGTCTGGCTCAAGTAGATCTAGGCAACACACATGACGTTGTAGCTGTACGGTAACTACAGATCGCTATATGGAAAACGAGGGGAGTAGGGCTGGGAACCGGTGTTCGCATGTCCAACGGCGATTCAGCCCACCAGTTCCCATTATGTTACCCTATGATCCTTGTCCTCGTCGGGCGTCGTTACCGGCTTGATGACCAGCGACCCATCCCTGACAGCCCACGTCCTCAGACCCGCGTACTCGATATCGTTTTCCTCAAGCAGCCTCTGGGCCTCGGACTCCTTTCCCTCCGGGACGTAGATGAAGAACTTTTTCAGCTTGTAGGCTACCCCAGAGAGATCTGACAGCGCCCTCCACTTGGATACCTGATCCTCGCTCACATTCTCCTCGGACTCCACCTCGCAGATGACCCTCAGGTCCCCGTTCTCGAATGTGCTCACGATCGACGGAGTGTATCGTTTCTCGCCCACCTCGATGATGAGCTGCTCCTCCATGTAGTCGTTGGTGTAGACGCCCCATGTCGTGTCCCAGTCCTCCTGGTCGATGAACGGGAAACGAGTGGCGGCGATGATCCTGCCCACCCTGCGCATTGTCTCCTCCGTGGAAATCATGGACAAGTTATTGGTTCGCGCCGATAATATGGGTGTGCCTTATTTTTTATAATAGGGAAATCATTCACTGTTTGATTATTATGGGCTCAATCCACGCTGATACGGTTCTGCTGAACGGCAAGATCATCACAGTCGACCCCCATGACAGCATCGTCGATGCCGTTGCGGTCCTAGGAGACAGGATCGTGGCAGTTGGGTCAAACGATGATGTAAAGAGGTACGCTGGCCCCGAGACAGAGGTTATTGACCTGAAGGGAAAGACAGCGATGCCTGGCATCATCGACAGTCACACCCACCCGACCGGTATCGCGGAGGGGTACCTTGAGGTAAACTGTAGGGCTCCACCAGTGAGGAACATCAAGGACATTCAGGACCTGGTGGAGGCAAAGGTAAAGGAGCTTGGACCCGGCGTATGGATCCAGGGAAGCGCCTACAACGATTCCAAGCTGGAGGAGAAGCGGCAGATGACGAGGTGGGAGCTTGATGTCGTCGCCCCGGAAAACCCCGTCATGCTGACATCAGATACCGGACACCAGTGCATCGTCAACAGCCTGGCCCTTGAGATAGCCAGTATCTCGAAGGACTCACAAGACCCTCCCGGTGGCGAGTACGACAGGGACGACAACGGCGAGCCCACCGGCCTCATATACGAGATGGCTCAGGGCGAGATCAGGAAGCACATCCCGCCGTACACCGTGGCGGAGATTAGAGAGTCCTACAAGAAGGTCGTGGACCAGTTCAGCAAGTGGGGTATCACGTCCACCCACAACGCCAGCGCCAGAAAAACGGGCATCAGGGCATACAAACAGCTGCTTGACATGGGTGTCAGGCAGGTGAGGATGAGACTCATGGTGAGCGTTAACAGCGACGAGCCCGGTGGCGTAGTTGACGCCCTCGAATTGACTGGGATAGAGTCCGGATTCGGTGATGACTGGCTTCAGGTCATGTCCACCAAGATCATGGGCGACGGCTCGGGTGCTGGTGGAACCGCGGGGGTTTACATGCCCCAGCACAGGGGACCCATGGGTCTCGGGATCATGATGACCGACGAGGCAGAGATAGAGAGACTCGTGCTCCAATCACATGACGCTGGGCTCAGGGTGAGCATTCACAGCATCGGGGACAGGGGAGTGGACGTGGCTCTTGACGCCATCGAGAAAGCACAGAAACGTAACCCGGTACCCGATATGAGGCACAGGCTTGAGCACAACAGCCTATGCACGCCCAAGCAGCTAGAAAGGATCAAGGAGATGGGCGTCATACCCAGCAGCAGCATCGGGTACATGTACGGACTCGGCGACCAGTACGCCGAGAACTTCGGCGAGGAGCGGTGCAGGTGGCTACACCCCCACAGGACCATGAAGGAGATGGGCATCATAGCGGGGGGCAACAGCGACTGCCCAGTTACATACTACAGCCCCTTTGTTCAGATGTACGCCGCCGTAACTAGGAAGTCCAGCAGCGGGCAGGTCGTCGGACCAGAGGAGGCCATTGAGATTATGGATGCCATCAGGCTCTATACCTGGAACGGCGCCTACATGAGCAAGGAGGAGGACAAGCTTGGAAGCATCGAGCTCGGTAAGCTAGCGGATATCATCGTCCTTGACAGGGACATCCTCACCATCGACCCAGAGGACCTGCTCAACGTCCAGGTGTTAACAACCATGGTGAACGGTAAGATCGTCTACGAGGCTTAACAGGACTCGTAGGTTCTGCCGACCTTCGATCCGCCTGACATTAGTTTCTCTCTTAGATCCATCAGGTCTACCCCCTAGAACTCAGGCTTTGGCTTGCCCATCTTCTTATCATACGCGGATTTCACGAAACCGTAGTAGGGAGGACTCGGTGCCCAAGGCCTGCTCTTGAACTCTGGGTGGAACTGGGTGCCCATGAAGAAGTACTTGTCAGGGAGCTCCAGTATCTCCTTGAGCTTCTTCTCCTTGCTCACTGCCGTGAACTTGGCTCCCGCCTTCTCAAGCATCTCGAAGTACTCGACATTTACCTCCCACCTATGCCTGTGTCGCTCCTTGATCTCTGTTGTGCCGTACAGCCTCGCGGCCATTGAACCGGCCTCAACCTCGATCTTGTTTGCCCCCAGCCGCATCGTGCCTCCCATCTTGCTGATCTCCTTCTGCTCTGGGAGCAGGTCAATGACGGGATGAGGTGCCTCTGGCACGCACTCTGTACTGTGAGCACCCTCAAGCCCAGCCATGTTCCTCGCGAACTCGATCGTCGCGAGCTGGAAACCGTAGCATATACCTAGGAAAGGTATGTTATAGACTCTAGCACGATTGATGGCTATTATCTTGCCCTCGGCCCCTCTGAGACCGAAGCCCCCTGGAACGAGGACGCCGTCGTACCCATCCAGGATCTTTGCCTTCTTGATGTTCTCCTCAAAGACCTCTGTCTCGATCCAATCAATATTCACCTGGCAGCCCGCTTTCGCCGCGCTGTGGCGGAGCGCCTCGTTGACGCTTACGTAGCAGTCCGCTAGCTCGGCGTATTTGCCGCACATAGCGATGTTGATAACGTCGGTAGGCTTTTTGTAGCTGGTGACCATGTCAGTCCACTCCGCCCAGTCAGGCTTGTTCCCGTTGAGGCCTAGATACTCGACGATAAGAGGACCCATCCCCTGGTTCTCAAGTTCTAATGGGAGATCGTAAAGGATGGAAACATTGATGCTGCTGAACACCGCACGTTCCTCGAGGTTACAGGTCCCTGCGATCTTGGCCTTGTACTCATGTTCCAGTCGCCCGAACTCCGTCCTTGCGACGATGAGGTCCGGTTTCAACCCTATAGCCCTGAGCTCCTTTACACTGTGCTGGGTTGGTTTTGTCTTGGGCTCCCCTACTGCGCTTAGAGTGGGAACGAGGGTGAGGTGAACAAGCGTAGTGTCAACTCGTTTCTCCTCGTAAATGAGCTGACGGATGGCCTCTAAAAACGGCAGTCCCTCTATGTCACCAACTGTTCCGCCGATCTCCACCAACACTACGTCCGCTTCACTTTTCTCGGCCATCAACCTAATCCTACGCTTTATCTCATCAGTAACATGGGGGATAATCTGCACACACTTCCCCAGGTAGCTACCCTCACGTTCCCTGCGGATTACCTCCTGGTATATCTGTCCGCTTGTGGCGTTGTTGAATTTACTGAACCCACCTTTAAGGAACCGTTCGTAGGTGCCAAGATCCATGTCCGCCTCGTATCCGTCATCCAGAACGAAGACCTCGCCGTGGATGTACGGGTTCATGGTTCCCGCGTCCACGTTCAAGTACGGGTCGCACTTGATGGCCGTGACCTTGTATCCCCTAACCTCAAGCATCTTTCCGATGCTGCAGGTGACTAGTCCCTTCCCGAGCCCGCTCAGGACTCCCCCCGTAATAAAAACATATTTTGTCAAGCCAATGACCTGCCAACAATATAGCGATTTGCGTTGATGGTACTCTATAAATGATTCGTGTCATGATGTTTTAAGGAAAACGGTGACAATTCGCTTAGTTTATCGTTTTTTAATGTGAAGTATTGGATGTAAACAGGATAGTTTTGTAAGAATGGGTTCAATTAAGCGAAAAGGAAGACCGTGGGGGCGAGTATACTAGAAGTTGTTGACGCGCGGGATAATCGCATCGGTGGTGATATTGAGGCCAAGCTCCTTTAGCGGCTTCTCGCATCCAGGGTCCATAATATGGGTGCTATGCCATTCGCAGTTCTTTAGCTCTGGAAGCTCGTCGAGGCACTCCGCCGCGTTGGGGTTGAACACAGCGCTCACGGCAAGGGCATCAAGCACCTCCCTGACATCAAGAGAGACATCGCTCAACCCCATACTTATCTTGAGCTTCCTGATGCTTTCGATGATTATGGGGGAGAGCACATCAATCTCGTCTGGGATGCCCGCAAGTAACTTTACCGCGTTTAATAGAGCTGCTGATTCACTATGAAGGATCGGACTTCGTTTACCTGTCACGATGACCGTTTTTTTATCTACCCAGATTTTGATGGCTGCACCAGAGTACATGCCGTTGCTTCCCTTTCCCAGTGTTTTCTTGGACGTCTCCATTGCCTTGTTGGCCGCGGTTGTTACCTCCCTGTCCTCGGGCTTGACGCCCACCCTCTCCATGATCTTTTCCATGCGCTCCATGGTATCATGCGTGGTGTTGCCCTCTACGTACTCTCTCTTATACTGGTAGTAGCGGCGTAGGATCTCTTGCCTGCTGGCCTCCTGGATGGCCTCGTCGTCGATGATGCCCTGGTTAGCCATGTTTACGCCCATATCGGTGGGGGACTTGATATACGCCATTGGGTCACTCTCTGGCACCATCTTCTCGATGATACGCTCCATGATCACGAAGTTCTCGACGTCCCTGTTGTAGTTGGTTGACTCCTCGCCGTATGCCTTCAGGTGCCAGGGGTCAACACAGTTATAATCGCCAAGGTCTGCGGTCGCCGCCTCGTAGGCTATGTTCACTGGGTGCTCGACTGGCAGGTCCCAGATCGGGAAAGTCTCGAACTTTGCGAAGCCGCTCATGATGCCCCGCTTCCTATCTTGGTAGACCTGACTCATAGCGAAGCTCATCTTTCCGCTGTTGGGCCCTGGGGCGGTCACGACGATAATCTTCTTCTCGGTGGACACCCACTCAGATTTACCGTA